>JBKPDY010000050.1:0-28418 GCA_046728155.1 Actinomycetota bacterium | reverse complement strand
GATCAGGCAGGCGATGCGTTTCCTCGCCTCACGCCACGGCCTGCTGGTCGAGGCCTCGGCGGCGGTCGGCGTGGCTGCCCTGCACGCCGGCATCGTCGACGTGGTGGGCCGGCCGGTTTGCGTGGTCACCGGCCGCAACATCGCCTTGTCGACCGCTGCGCAAGTGCTCGCCGACGACGAACCCTAGATCGTGGAAACTATCACCCCGCCCAGGGGGTAGGACTTACCGCAGCCCCGCCGTCGTCGACGGGAACACGGCAGTGATGATCGACCACGCGCGTTCGACACCGGCGGCGAGGCAGCCGTCGACGACCGCGTCGACGCCCAGCGCGCTGACCCGTAGCTGCGGCTGGACCGGCGCGAGCCGGTGCAGCTGAGTCCGGACGGCGTCGACGAATCCGTCGGCCTGCCCGATGCCGCCGCCGAGGACGATGAGTTCCGGGTCGACGACGGTAACGACGGAGCAGATCGCGCGGGCGATCAGCGAGGCCTCGTGGGCCACGACATCGCGAGCCCACGCCTCGCCCCGCTGGGCGGCGGCGAACACCTTCTGAGCCGAGATCGGGCCACGGGCGCCGACCCGACGCGCTGCCCGGACAATACCGGCGGCGGAGGCGGCCGATTCAAGACCACCGCGCCGACGGGCGTCCTTGTCGTCGCTGGCTGTCGGGGCGTCCAACGGCATGAAGCCGATCTCGCCAGCCGCGCCGTGCCTGCCCCGATGCAGACGGCCGCCGAGCACCAGGCCCATGCCGATCCCGGTGCCGATCGAGACGAACGCGAAAGTGTCGACGTCGCGGCCATGGCCGTGGGCTCGCTCGGCGAGGGCCGCCGCGTCGACATCGTTCTCGATCATGAGGGTACGCCCGAAGGCGCGTCGCAGCTCGACCAGAACACTGGGCTGCTGCCAACCCGGCAGCCCGCCGGCCAGCGCGATCTGATCGCGCCGGGCGTCGTGCACACCCGGGCTGCCGAGCACGGTCTGGGTGACGTCCGCCATCGCGAGGCCGGCCTCCGCCAGCAGTCGATCGGCGAGGGCGACCAGATCCTCCACCCGGGCGTGTCCGGTCGTCCCCGAAGCCCGGACCGATCGGCGGGCCCGGACGGCGCCGCTGATGTCGCAGATGGCACCGCGCAGGTAGTGGCTGCCGACATCGAGGCCGAGCACGTAGCCGGCGTCCGGCGAGATTTCGTAGAGGATCGCGGCCGGCCCGGGCAGGCCCGTACGCAAACCGGTGGCGCGGACGAGCCGTGCCTGTTCGAGGCTGGCCAGCGCCAACGACACGGTGTTCTTGGCCAGACCGGAGATCCGCGCGAGATCGGCGCGCGAGATGCCGTCGGCCGACCGGATGTGCTCGAGCAGTAACTGCTCGTTCATGGCGCGAATCATCTGCGGTCGCGCAGGGACACCGTTTGCCGCCACGAGCATCCTCCTCGGTCGTCGTAACCGACCGCCGATATCCATCTGTTAGCTGGCTACCCTTGCCGGGGGGTAGTTGGTTAGTCTACCTTCCTAACAACCAGCGGCGTGAGGGGGAGGGAGCCGGAGATGCGGGATCCGGTCGTCCTCGGCCTCGACTTCGGCGGTACCAAGATCGCCATCGCTGCGTGTGACCTTACCGGCGAGCGACTCGGCGCCACGACGGTCGAGATGCGCGCCGAGCAGGGAGCTCGGGCCGGGCTGGACCGTGGTGTGCGCGCCGCGCACGCGTTGCTGCATGCGGTCGCTCCGGATCGGGACCTCGTCGCGGTCGGAGCGGCCACTATCGGAGTACCGGGCGAGACCGGAGTCGCGTTGGCGCCAGCCGTACCCGGATGGAGTGACCTCGCCCTCGACGCCGAGCTTCGCCAGGCCTTCGGCGGCGCAGAGATCCGCGTCGCGACCGATGTCAAGGCCGCGGCCCAGGTCGAGGCCGAACGGGGCGCCCTCGTGGGCTGCGACCCGGCTATCTATCTCAATCTCGGTACCGGACTGGCGGTCGCGATCGTCATCGGTGGCGTGGTCCTCGCCGGCCGCCACGGCGCCTCCGGTGAGATCGGCTACAACTTGCGACGGGTCGATGACGTGCGCCTCCGCACAGCCGACCGGATGATCCTCGAGGACGCGGTCAGCGGCGGCGCCTTCATGCGGGCGGCGCTCGGGATGTCACCCAGGGCGGGCTCCGCCGAGGGAGTCTTCGCCCTCGCCGACCAAGGCGGTCCGATCCGCGATCTCCTTCGTACGTTCCTCGACGAGCTCTCGTTCCATCTGGTCAATCTCGCGATCGCCATCGACCCCGCCCGGATCGCGGTGGGCGGCGGCATGGTCCGGTCATGGAGCCGGATTGAGGGCCGGCTCCGGTCGGCTCTGCGCTCCGCCGTGCCATTCCCGCCAGAGCTTGTCAAGGGCGCATTCCCGTTCGATGCGCCGTTGTTGGGCGCGCTCGCGCTCGGTACCACCGCCGCCCGGGAGCTGTCGGCCCGGGAAACGCCACTAGAGGTGCGATGATGCGCCACCGGGCGCATCACCGCACGACCACGAAACGCACCCCCCATCGCAACGCCCACACTGGTCAAGAAGGGACTCTCAACATGAGGCGCTTCAAGACGCTCACCGCCCTCGTGGCATTGGGCCTTACCCTCGGTGCCTGCTCTTCCGCGAACAATCAGACACCGAACACCGGCCCCAGCGTCGACCTCAACGCCCCGCGCAAGCAGGGTGGAACGGTCACCATCTCCAACGCGCAGGGCCAGACCTGGTCCTGCCAGTTCAACCCGCTGAATCCGTCGGTCAACGCGGTGTCGATCGGCTTCGTCTACGAACCGCTGGTCTACGTCAACCTGCTGGACAACGAGACCGAGACCCCGATGCTCGCCTCCTCGTACCAGTGGAGCGCGGACAAGAAGCAGATCGTCTTCACCGTCCGGGACGGCGTGAAGTGGAACGACGGCCAGCCGTTCTCGGCCGAGGATGTCGCCTTCACCTTCAACCTGATGAAGCGGGTCCCGTCGACCGACTTGTACTCGCTCTGGAGCGGCGCCGGGCTGCAGAGCGTCACCACATCCGGAAACAAGGTCACGATGACCTTCGCCAGCCCGGCCGGGGCGTACTTCTTCAACTTCGCCAACCAGGTCGCCATCGTGCCGCAGCACGTCTTCTCCACCGGTGAGGCCGCGGCGCACCCGGACACGTGGCCGGATCCGCACCCGGTCGGAACCGCCCCCTTCATGGTCAACCAGTGCACTCCGAACAACATCGAGTACACTCCCAACCCCCATTACTGGCAGCCCGGCAAGCCGTACATCCAGAAGGTCGAGTACCCGGCGTACCTCGACAACGGCCCGGCCAACCTCGACCTGGCCAGCGGCAAGGCGCAATGGGGCAGCCAGTTCATCCCCAACATCCAAGCGTTCTACCTGTCGAAGTCGCCGCACAACCACACCTGGTCGCCGCCTGTCACCAACGTCGAGATCTTCCCGAATCTCGACCCGTCGCACCCGGCGACCAGCAAGCTCGCGGTCCGGCAGGCCATCGCCTACGCCCTCGATCGCAACCAGATCGCGACGATCGGCGAGGGCGGCCAGCAGCCGGCCGCGAACCAGTCCGGCATTGTGCTGCCCACCTTCCAGAAGTACTACGACGCCGCCGCGGTCACGGCCGCCGGCTATGACAAGCCGAACGTCGAGAAAGCCAAGTCACTGCTGGCCGGTGCCGGCTACTCGCCGTCGAATCCGTTGAAGCTGACCATCATCACGATCACCGGCTACACCGACTGGGACGCCTCGCTCGCTGTTGTCAAGCAGCAGTTGGCCCCCATCGGTATCGAGCTGACGATCTCGGACCTGGCCGGTCAGACGTACGACAGCAAGCTGTTCAACGGCGACTTTGACCTCGCGTACTACGGCGAGGCCGGAGGCCCGACGCCGTACTACGAGCTGCGCCAGATCCTCTACTCGAAGAACTCGGCGCCGATCGGCCAGCAGGCCAACAGCAACTACGAGCGGTACAACAACCCAGCGGTGGACGCGCTGTTCGACCGGTACCCGACGGCCAGTGACGCCGAGCAGGTCTCGATCATCAAGCAGATCGAGACGGCAATGATCGCCGACGTACCGATCATCCCGACGACCGAGTCGGTGGACTGGTTCCAGTACAACGACACCGACTTACAGGGATGGCCGACCAAGGAACGCCCGTACTGCCAGCCAGGCGCGTACAACGTGCCCGACGTCGAGCAACTGCTACTGCACCTGTACTCGCAGTCGGCTCAGACCGCACAGTAGTGGTGTGACCGCGAGGTGAGCACGAGGAGCTGGTCGACGTGAGATACGTGCTGCGACGATCGGGGTTCTTCGTGCTCACCCTCTGGGTGGCGCTCACCCTCAACTTCTTCATCCCCCGCGTCATGCCGGGCAGCCCGCTGCAGGCGCTACGCGACCGGACCCATAACAAGCTGTCTCCGGCCGCACTGCAGGAGATGCTGACGGCGTTCGGGTTCAAGCCGAACCAGAACATCGTCGCCCAGTACTTCGAGTACCTGAAGGACATGCTGACCGGCCATTGGGGAGTGTCTATCGGGGCTTCCCTCGGCCAGCCCGTCAGCTCGATCGTCAGCCAGGCGTTGCCGTGGACACTTGGTCTGGTCGGGATCGCCACGATCCTGGCGTTCCTGCTCGGCTCACTGGTCGGTGTCGTCGCGGGCTGGCGGCGGGGCGGGACGCTCGACTCCATCCTGCCGTCGGTCTTCGTCGTGACGTCGGCTCTGCCGTACTTCTGGGTCGCGCTCCTGCTGATCCTCGTCTTCAACGTGTGGCTGCACGGCGCGCTGCCGCCCGACTTCAACTACGACCCCGGCCTGACTCCGACGTGGTCCTTCGAGTTCATCGGCAATGTGCTGTGGCACGCGGTCCTGCCGGCGCTCGCGATCCTGATCACGTCGGTCGGGGGCTGGATCCTGACCATGCGCAACAACATGATCACCACGCTCGCGGAGGACTACGTCCGGATGGGCCGCGCCAAGGGCCTTCCCAACCGCAAGATCATGTTCGGCTATGGTGCCCGCAATGCCTTCCTGCCCAACCTGTCCGGGTTCGCCATGTCGCTGGGTTTCGTCATCTCCGGCGCCATCCTGGTCGAGTACGTCTTCAACTACCCCGGCCTGGGCTACCTGCTCTACAACGCCGTCCATAACACCGACTACCCGCTGATGCAGGTGCTGTTGATGCTGTACACGGTCGCCGTGCTGGTCGCCGTCTTCGCTTGTGACATCGCGATCGCGTGGCTGGACCCGCGCGCCCGGGCGAAGGGATAGCGGTATGACCACGCTGACTGTCCAGGCCCCCGAGACCCGCGTTGAAACGCGTCGCACCGGCCGTCGCGTGTGGACGGCGATCCGCCGCAGCCCCAAGGCGACCGCGGGTCTGGCTATCTTTCTCGTGTTCAGTGTCGTGGCGATCTTCCCGCACTGGTTCACGTCGGTACGAGACCCCCAGGCGTGCTGTGGGTTCCCGTCCAGTGTGCAGCCCTCGCGCGAACACCTGCTCGGCACCACGACGCTGGGTCAGGACATCTTCGCCCAGCTTATCTACGGCACCCGTCAGTCGCTGGCCATCGGCCTCATCGCCGGCCTGTTCGCCACGATGCTCTCGGTGATCGTCGGAATCTCCGCCGCCTACCTCGGCGGTGTCGCCGATGAGGTGCTGTCGATGATTACCAACATCTTCCTGGTCATCCCGACATTTCCGCTGATCATCGTGCTGGCCACGTACGCGGGCAGTGGCAAGCTCACCGTCCTGCTCGTCGTCCTCATCGTGACCGGTTGGTCGTACGGGGCGAACCAGTTGCGCGCCCAGGCCCTGTCGCTGCGCAATCGGGAGTTCCTCGAATCGGCCCGGGTGCGGGGCGAACGCCGCTCCTACATCATCTTCGCCGAGGTGCTGCCGACGATGACATCGTTGATCGTGGCGAACTTCCTCGGCGCCGCGCTGTACTCCGTGCTCACCGCGGCTGGGCTTCAGTTCCTCGGCCTCGGCGACCCGAACTCCATCAGCTGGGGCACGATGCTCTACTGGTCCCAGAACCAGCAGGCTCTCCAGACCGGAATGCCTCTCTGGTCGATCGCCCCGGGTGTGTGCGTCGCGCTGCTCGGTGCCTCCTTCGCCCTGCTCAACTACGCGTTCGATGAGGTCAGCAATCCGGCGCTCCGACCGGTGAGGAGGCGTCGTGGCCCGAAGGGTGGATGAGGTCAGCCACGAGATCGAGCTGGGTGAGCTGAGTCCCGCCACCCTGCCGGTGGGTGGACCCGTGCTGCGCGTGCGGGACCTCCAGGTCGAGTACCTGACCGAACGAGGCTCCGTCCGAGCGGTCGACCACGTCGACCTCGATGTCGACAAGGGCGAGTTCGTGGGTGTCGTGGGCGAGTCTGGTTGCGGCAAGTCGACGCTGCTGTTCGCGATCGCGCGGCTGCTCACCGCGCCGGCGCGGGTGGCCGGCGGTGACGTGTTGTTCGCCGGCCGGAACCTTGTCACGATGACCGACAAGCAGCTCAACGCCTTACGGTGGCGGGACTACTCCGTCGTCATGCAGAGCGCTATGAACGCGTTGAACCCGGTAATCAGCATCGGTGCCCAGTTCGCCGACGCGATGCAGGCCCACGGCCGGTCGGGGTCCGCGGAGATCCACAAGCGCAGTGTCGAGGTGTTGGAGCTCGTCGGCATCGACCCGATCCACCTGCGCAGCTACCCGCATCAGCTCAGCGGCGGCATGAGGCAGCGCGCGATGATCGCCATGGCCCTGCTGTTCACGCCAGATCTGGTCATCATGGACGAGCCGACATCCGCGCTCGACGTGGTCGCGCAGCGATCGCTCATGGTGCAGATCAAGCAGCTCCAGCGACAGCTCGGCTTCGCCATCGTCTTCGTCACCCATGACATGTCTCTGGTCAGCCACTTCTCCGACCAGTTGCTCGTGATGTACGCGGGCCAGGTGGTCGAGGCGGGTCCGACCCGGACCGTATTCGACACCCCGTCCCACCCGTACAGTCGCGGGCTGCTCGACGCCTTCCCGTCGATCCGAGGTCGCCGGGTCGAACTCATCGGAATCCCAGGCGCCCCACCGGATCTCGGGCAGCCGATCGTCGGCTGCTCCTTCGCTCCCCGATGTCCGATGGTGCACGACGTCTGTCGGTCAACGGCCCCGGACCTGCTTCCGGTCGACGGGATCCGGTCGCGCTGTCTCATGTACGACCCGCGGCACGCGCAGGAGTGGCGGAGTACCGCGGAAGGGAGCACAAGTGACTGACGCGCCCCTGATCGAGACCCGTCGGCTGACCAAACACTTCAAGGTTGGCAGTGCGCTCTCGCGCGACATCCTGCACGCCGTGGACGACGCCGACATCACCATCCGCCGCAAGGAGATCGTGGCGCTGGTCGGTGAGAGCGGAAGCGGCAAGTCCACCATCGCTCGCCTGCTGGCCCGGGTATACCAGCCGACAAGCGGCGAGATCCTTTACCAGGGCAGATCACTGGCGACCATGCGTGGCCGGCGACAGTGGCTGGGCTACCGCAGCGACGTGCCGATGGTGTTCCAGGACCCGTTCAGCTCCCTCAATCCGACGTACCGGGTATCGCATGGCATCCTGCGCGGACTGAAGCTGCACCGACCCGACGTGTCACCCGGTGGGCGACGGGCCGAGGTGGAGCGGCTGCTCGACCTGGTCGGCCTGACGCCCGCGGCGGATGTCATCGACCGGTACCCGCATGAGCTGAGTGGAGGGCAGCGACAACGGATCGGCTTCGCCCAGGCGCTCGCATACCGGCCGACCCTCATCCTCGCCGACGAACCAGTGTCCATGTTGGACGTTTCCATCCGCATCGGGTTGCTCAACCTGATGGCGGCCCTGCGACGCGACGAGGGCGTGTCGTTCCTCTACATCACCCACGACATCGCCAGTGCGCGATACCTCTCCGACCGGCTCCTTGTCATGTACGCGGGTCACATCGTCGAGTCGGGGCCGACCGAGCGGGTCCTGGCCAACGCCAAGCACCCGTACACCCAGCTGTTGCTGTCGGCGGTGCCCGACCCGCGGGCGCCGCTGTCCGTCGGTGCCGACACCGACACGGGAGAGCCACCACGGGTCATCAATCCGACTGAGGGTTGCCGGTTCCGTTGGCGCTGCCCGTACGCGATCGAGATATGCCACCAGGTGACGCCCCTGCTGCGGCCGATGGCGCCACAGCACACCGCGGCCTGTCACGTCGCGACGCCCGACCCGCCGCCATCCGAACCCGTGCCCGTCAGCCAGACAGCCACGCCGAACGGATAGCGCGTGGTGTCAGCGACCGTTGGCCGCGTGCCGCGCCCGCGAGTCCGTCGCCCGGCACGCGGGCGTGGCTACGTCGTCGCCGTGGACGGCGGAAACTCGAAAACGGATGTGGTCATCGCCGGTACGGACGGCACGCTGCTCGCCTGGGCGCGGGGGAGCGGCGTCGAGTCGCCGCTGGCCGACCCGAGCCGGTGGCGGCAGGGTCTGCTCTCGTTGGTGGCCGACGCACGTCGCCGGGCGGGGTTGGGCGAGGACGCGCGCGCCGCATGTGCCGCGTTCTTTCTGGCCAATGTGGACCTACCCGACGAGCGGCGGCACGCCCGGCGGGTGCTCACCGAAGCCGGACTTGCCGATACGACCGTGGTGCACAACGACGCGGTCGCGGTACTGCGGGCCGGTGCGACCCAACCGTGGGGGGTCGCGGTGGTGGCCGGCGCCGGCATCAACGCGGTCGGGGTCCACCCGTCCGGTCGCGTCGCCCGTTTTCTCGCGTTCGGCGATTACACGGGGGATTCCGGCGGCGGCCACCATCTCGGCGTCCAGGGCCTCGGAGCGGCGATCCGGGCTCGTGACGCCCGAGGGCCGGCGACCTCGCTAGCCATCGCCGTGCCCGCGTACTTCGGCCTACGAACGGCTGAGGAGGTCGCTATCGCGGTGCATCGTCACGACATTGCGTACACCGATCTGCACGTGCTGGCGCCGGTCGTACTGGCCGCAGCGGCGGATGGCGACGAGGTCGCTCGCCGCGTGGTCGACGCATTCGCCGACGAGGTTGCCACGATGGTCGTGGCGTTGATCAGGCGGCTGCACCTGACTCGTACGGACCTCGAGGTCGTGCTCGGCGGGAGCGTTCTCCAGTCCGTCGACGGCGACCTCGTCGCACGCATCGGCCAACGTGTGGTCGCGGTGGCGGCCCGGGCTCGCTTGAGCGTGTTGGCAGTGCCGCCGGTGTTCGGGGCCCTGGTCGAGGCATTCGGGCAGATCGGCGGCGACCGGCAGGCGCTGCATTCCCTTCGGGCCCGGATCACCAACGCCGGGACCGATCGGCAACTCTTGTCCTAAGTAGACTAATCGCAGCGAGATCGGCGTCGCGATGCGGGAAACGACGCGGAGCGTCGCATCTCGCGCCAATACCGCGATCTTGGTGGGAAGCCGCCGCTCGGATCGACTGGAGTCAGGGGCGGCCGCGGAGTACCTCGACGCCGGGACCGGAGAGGTCATCGAGGGCAGCCTTGCGTCCGCACATCGCCATCACGAGGGCGATCGCCGGACCGGTCGCCTCCGGGCCGCTGCCGCGAGTCCAGTCGGTATCCGTTGCGCGCAGTGCGACCCCCTCGATGCGCCTCTTCGCTCCGATCAGCAGGTTGCTGCCCGAGTAGAAATCGCCGACCGCGGTCACGTGCGCCACCGGATGCTCGCGATACCGGCCCAACGCGCGGAACACGTCCTCCCCGTGCACGATGGTCTCTCCGAGCCACGACACGGTCGGGCCGGGCGGTGCGCTGCGGGCGTCGGTCAGCGACCGGTACGTGTCGACCAGTTGAGTGTCGGAGCGACCGGCTCGCACGTTGGCGATCCGCTGCTCGCTCATCGCGTTGAACCGGAAGCCGGCTCTGATCAGTGCGGCGAAGAACTCCGGCGGCGTCATCTGCGCTGTGGCGATCATGTGCGCGACCACGTCCCGCACGGTCCAGCCGGCGGCCAGCGACGGCTTGTCCCAGTCCGCAGCGGGGAGCGCGGCCAAGGCATCGACCAGCGACCCCCGCTCAATCTTGATCATGTCCCACGTTTCCATCGGTCACCCCTACGCGTCCGCCGTATCGCCGCATGATGGCACGCGGCAGCGGGTAGAGCGAGCGATGACCGTGCGGGCCTCACCCCGTCGGCGCGTACCAGGGACCGTCCTCGTCGATTCGTCCGTGCCCCAGCGCACGGTACACGGCGTCGATCAGGGACTGCCCACGTTCGTTGACGCCAAGGCCGGATCCCTGGCGGTTCATCGTGTAACCGAAGGAGAGCCGAGCCCTGGGGTCGGCGAAGCCGACCGAGCCGCCCATGCCTACATGCCCGAACGCCTCCTCGCTGAGCAGGAGGCCCTCGCGGTCCGCGACCGGCAGGTACCGATTGTCCATGGTCTTGGTGAATCCGAGTGACCACCGCGTCGGCACCAGCATCACCGCGTCGACGGAGGTGGCGACGCTGACCGCGCCCATGATGGCGATCTGCTGCGCGTCGACCAGCGACACGCCATCCGCCGTCCCGCCGATGGCCAGCGGCCGGTACATGCCGGCGAGGCCGCGGGCGTTGGTGATGCCGCCGACCGCGCCCATCTCTGCCGCGTGCGCCGTCCGACTGTCCGACTCGCCGGGGATCATCATGTATCCACCGCTATTTACCAGTACCAGCGCTTGCACCGACGTGGGATCGGTCATCGCCGCCACGTAGAAGCTCGGAACCGGATCGCCCGGCCCTGGTGGGTTGGCCGGGATGGTCGGAGCGACCCGGCCTTCGTGCGTCTCCGGCAATCCGATCCAGAAATCGAGGCCAAGCGGCCCGGCGACCTCGTCCCGGAAGAACTGACCCAGCGTGCGGCCGCTGGCCCGGCGGATCACCTCGCCCACGAGGAAGCCGAATGTCAGCGCGTGGTAACCGTTGCGCGTACCGGGCTTCCAGAACGGCTCCTCCCGGGCGAGCGCGTCGGTCATCAGCGTCCAGTCGTAGAAACAGCCCTGTGGCAGCGGATCGCGCAGCGCCGGCAGGCCCGCCTGGTGGCTCAGCAACTGGCGGACCAGGATGCCGTCCTTGCCGTTCTTTTCGAACTCCGGCCAGTACCGGACCACCGGCGCGTTCAGGTCGAGCTGGCCACGCGACGCGAGAATGTGTGCGCACAACGCGGTAGCGCCCTTCGTCGCCGACCAGACATGTCCGAGGGTGTCGGCGCTCCACGGTCGACCGCTGCGGGGGTCGGCGACGCCGCCCCAGAGGTCGACAACGGTTTCGCCGTTCACCGTCACACAGACGGACGCTCCGACCTCGCCGCGCTCGGCGATGTTCCGCTCCAGCTCGTCATGCACCCGCTCGAAACGCGGCGCGCACGTCCCCTCGATCGACATGGCTCCTCACCCTTCCGCCAGCTCGCTGAACGCTCGCCTCCTCGCGCTCACGTCATCGCCAACCTGTTACGTGATCGCAGCACCGCACCGGGCGGGGGACGAGTTAGGAGACCGCAACAATTAGCGGCAGATAGATTGACCGCGTCTCTGAGCCCAAGCGAGGAGGTGACCATCAACCCCCGTGCGCCCTTGGTCGGCCGCGACGGCGAACTCGATGTTGTGCTCACAACCGTCGGGCGGGTCGCCGCCGCCGGTCTGACGGCCGTGGTCGTCACCGGCGAGGCCGGCATCGGGAAGTCCAGCCTTCTCGCCGAGGTCGCGGAACGGGTTCGGCAGCGCGGATTGCGGATATTCCCCATCCGCGCCGAGCGACTCGAGAACCAGATCCCATACGCAGCGATCGCGACGGCGGTCCGCGCCGTGATGCCCGACAACGCGTTCACCGAAGGGCTCCGCCGCGACGCGCTGGCCACGCTGGACCTGCCTGACGGGCCAGAGGACACCGGGACAGCCTTCGGGAGGGCCTGCGCGGCCCTGGTCAGACTCCTGACCGCGCTCACTGCGGCCAGCCCGCTCACCATCACCGTGGACGACCTGCACGAGCTCGATGCCGACTCGCTATCGCTGCTGGCGGTCGTGCTCAACCGCGTCTCCCGCGCGCCCATTGGTCTCGTCATAGCCATGCGTTCGCACCTTGCCCGGCCGAACCAGGCCGCTCACGAACTCATGGACCGCCTCACCGAGAACAGCAACGTCCTACCCATCGAGCTGGGCAGGTTGTCGCGCGAAGACCTGAGCGCGGTCGTAGCGAACGCGTTGGGCGGGTCACCAGACGACGGGCTGGTCGAGGAGGTGTACCGACGCGCGGACGGCAATCCATACTTCGCGAGAGAGATAGCGCAATCGCTCGCCGATTCACGTCTGGTGGCCATCGACTCTCACGGCGCTCGCCTCACCGCGACGCCCCAGGCTCTGCACCTGACTCGTCGGACGGCCGTGCTGCGTCGCGTCATGCCGCTCGGCCCGCACGCGCAGGCCGTCGCGCGAACGCTCGCCGTACTCCGGATGGCTGGTCTGGATCGGATCGGACTCATCGCATCGGTCACATCGTTGGCCGAGGCCAATGTCACGGCGGCGTTCGATGACCTCGTCCGGGCCGGGGTCGTCGTCGGCGATGGCACCGGGAGATACCGGTTTTCCCACGACATCGTCGGTGACGCCGTCTACGACGAGATCGGGCCAGCCGAATGCCGGCGGCTGCATCGGCTCTGCGCGGAGCACCTGGTGGCCGACGGCGACCCGGGTGACCTCCTTGAGCTGGCCTGGCATCTCTCCGAATCGGCGCGGCCGGGCGACGACCGTGCGGTCCGGGTGCTCACCGAGGCCGCGCGTCTCACCCTCAGCAGTGCCCCGGAAGCGGCCGCGGGCTACTGTGGGCGGGCTCTGAACCTGCTCAACGAAACGTCGCCAGACCGAGCACGTCTGCTGGCACTGCGCTGCCGGGCCCAGGCGAGAGCATCACGCCCAGCCGCGGCAGTCGCTTCCGGGCGCGATGCGCTCGGGCTGCTGCCGGCTGGAGAGGAGCGCTTCCACACCGCCGTCGTCGTGCTCGGCGGCCTGTTCTCGCTCGGCCGTATCGCGGAAGCGCTCGACATCGCGGACGAGCTGGTGCGCGAGCCCGCCGTACCGGCGGCGCTGCATGCCCAGCGGGCCCTGCTGCTCGTCTTCGCCAACCGAGCCGACGAGGCGTTACGGGAGGCCGACCTCGCGTCGTCGACGCCACCGCTGTCACCCGCGGAGGAGGTGGTCGTCAACAGTCAACTAGCGATGCTCACTTCTATGCTCTTCCGGCACTCCGAAACGGTGCGGTACGCAGACCGGGCTCTCTCCAGTGCGGGCTCCTCGGTGACGCTGCAACTTCAGGCGCTCGGCGTCGCGGCCTCGACCGAGGCCTTGGCCGGCCTCGTTCCGGACGCGACTCAGCGGCTCCGCCGGGCCGACCTGGTCACCCAGCAGATGGAGGGTCCGCACCCGTTCGACAGCGAGCTCGCGCTCGCCCGGGTTGTCGTCGACTGGTTGGGAGGTCGGTGGGAATCCGCCCTGGAAGGCAGTCGCACGTTGGCGGCCGAGCTGGTGAGCCGGCAGCAGGTGACGATCGCGGCCGCCCTGCGAGCCGCCGAGGTCGAGATGCGCACCTGGCGCGGAGAGCTCGCGGTGGCCGCTCCGCTCGCGGCGCAGACCGGCACGTTGCCCCGCAACGTCGCCAGTCTGCACGCGTGGGCGCTGGCCGGACTCCAATCGGCTCAGGGCGATGTGGACGCCGCCCGCGCCACCCTCACGGCCGCGATCGAGGCCCCTGGTACCCCGACGTACCTCGCGCTTCTGCTGAGCCGGCTGGCCGAGCTCGAACGGGCACAGGGTCGCGCCGATGAGGCCGAGCGCGCGGTCCGCCTCCTCATCGAGTCTCCCACGACCGATGTCTCGCCGTGGGCGGGTACCACGTTGAACCGGGCGGTGGGCATCGTCCGCAGAGAGCTGGACGCCCTCGAGGAGGCGGTGCGCCTGGCCGACGCGGGCGCGCTGGTCTTCGAGCGGGCCCGCGCGCAGCTCGCCCTCGGCGAGACTCATCCCTCTCCAGGCGATCAGACGGTCGCCGAACTGCTCGACGCGCACCGCACGTTTGCCAGACTCGGTACCCATGGGCTGCGTCGGCTCGCGGCGCGGCGGCTCACCGAGCTCGGCGCCAAGGTGCCCAGGGTCCGGTCGCGGGCCGCGGGTCTGTTGACCCAGTCCGAGGAGCACGTCGCCCGCCTGGTGCAGCAGGGCATGCGCAACCGGGACATCGCCGCCGCGCTGCACCTGAGCCCGCGCAGCGTCGAGGTCTACCTGTCCCGAATCTATGGCAAGCTCCGCGTATCGTCGCGGCTCGAACTGGCTCGCGCACTGGACGCCATGGACGCCGGCGCCTAGTTGTAGTGGTTTCCGCATTGTCCGGCCCGGAGTCCTCCGGCTTGCATACGAATAGGGGTGATCTGATGGGCACCGCGTACACGACATGTCCGCTCTGCGAGGCGACCTGCGGCCTGGAGCTGACGATGCTGGACGGCCGGATCGCGAAGGTTCGTGGCGACGACGCCGATGTCCTGAGCCACGGGTTCATCTGCCCCAAGGGCGCCTCGCTGGCTCAGCTCGATGCCGATCCCGACCGGCTTCGAACACCGCGGATCCGCCGCCCCGGAGAACTCGTGGCAACGAGCTGGACGGAGGCGTTCGCGGCCGCCGATCGCGGCCTCACCCGGGTCATCGAGGCATACGGACGTGATGCGGTCGCGCTGTACCTCGGTAATCCCGCGGTACACAGCCTTGCCACCAACCTCTACGCCGGCACCCTGCGTCGCAGCCTAGGCAGCCGCAACGTCTTCACGGCATCCACAGTGGACCAGATGCCCAAGCACGTCGCCTCCGGCTACCTCTTCGGTGATCCGCTCGCGGTCGCCGTACCCGACATCGACCGTACGGACTACCTCCTCATTCTGGGCGCGGATCCGCACACCTCCAACGGGAGTCTGTGGACGGCTCCCGACCTGCCGGGGCGGCTGCGACGACTGCAGGCCCGCGGTGGCCGGGTGGTCGTGGTCGATCCGCGCCGCAGCCGTACGGCCAAAGCGGCCACCCGGCACGTACCCATCCGCCCGGGTGGCGACGTCCACATGCTGCTCGGCATGGTGCACGAGCTCTTCGCGGCGAACCTCGTCGCGCTCGGCCGCCTGGAAGACCATGTGCTTGGGCTGCCCGAGCTGCTCGAGGTTGTCGCGCCCTTCTCGCCGGACGTGGTCGCCCCTCGCTGCGGCGTGGACGCCGTGGTCATCCGCGAGCTGGCCCATGAGCTGGCGACGGCTCGCGCGGCGGCCGTGTACGGCCGGATCGGCACCACGACCGTCGAGCATGGCACCGTCACCAGCTGGCTCGTCGATGTGCTCAACGTGCTGACCGGGAACCTCGACCGACGCGGCGGTGCCATGTTCCCGCTCCCGGCCCATAGCCGGCGAGGGAAGGGCCGAGGCGACGGGTTCCACATTGGACGGTGGCGCAGCCGGGTTCGGGCTCTGCCCGAGGTACTCGGCGAGCTACCGGCGATCACGCTCGCGGACGAGATCGAGACTCCGGGCCCGGGACAGGTACGGGCGCTCATCACGGTCGCCGGCAACCCCGCGGTCTCGGTCCCGAACTCCGACCGGCTCGGCCGGGCGATCGGTGAGCTGGAGTTCATGGTCAGCGTCGACCCGTACGTGAACGAGACCACCCGGCACGCCGACGTGATCCTGCCGCCCCCGCCGCCGAGCCAGAAGGCCCACTACGACCTGGCGTTCTACCACTTCTCGATTCGTAACGTCGCGAACTTCTCGCCCGCCGCGACGCCGCTCGACGGCGATTTGCGGGATGAATGCGAGATCCTGCTCCGCCTCGCCGGGATCGTGGCCGGTCTCGGAGCGGACGCCAATCCTGACAAGCTCGCCGAGGCCGAGCTGCGCCGACGGCTGGACCGGGTGAGCGCCGACACCGGGCTGGACGCCGAGGTGCTGAGTCGCGCCCTGATCGGGAACTCAGCGGCGGAACGGGAGCTCGATCTCCGGCTGAGGGCTGGACCGTACGGCGACCGTTTCGGAGCGGTGCCGAACGGACTGTCGCTCGCGGTGCTCCGGGACAACCCGCATGGAGTCGATCTGGGACCGCTCCAGTCGCGGATCCCGGAGCTGCTGGGCACACCGTCAGGCCGGATCGAGCTCTGCCCCGACGCCATCGCGGCGGAGGTCCGCCGGCTTGGTACGGAGCCCGTTCCAGCAGAGGCTGAGTTCGTCGTCATCGGGCGTCGGCATCTGCGGTCGAACAACTCGTGGATGCACAACGTGCCGAGCCTGGTCAAGGGCAAGGCGCTCTGCTCGGTCGTGGTCAACACGGTCGATGCGCGCCGCCTCAATATCGTTCCAGGTGGTCGGGTTGTCGTGACGTCTCGGGTGGGGCAGGTCGAGCTGCCGGTCGAGATCACCGACGACATCGCGCCGGGCGTGGTCAGCGTTCCGCACGGGTGGGGGCACGACCTGCCCGGCGTGGAGATGGCGGTCGCGCGCCGCCACGGTGGTGTGAACACCAATCGCCTCACCGACGACGTGCGCCTTGACCCGCTGTCGGGAACCGCCGTCCTCAACGGTGTGCCGGTCCAACTCCGGCCCGTCTGAAGGGAGACCACGATGCAACCGTCGGCCAGGTCCCTCGCCGTCCGGACGGTCGCGGAGCTGCCGTTTGTCGCCGGCTCACGCTACGGCGACAAGCCCGCGCTGCGCTTCCGGCACGGTGACGGTTGGCGATCGCAGACGTTCGAGGAAATGGCCACCGCCGTCCGGGCCGTCGCGTGCGGCCTCATCGAGGCAAACGTCGCCCCCGGCGATCGGGTCTGCGTGCTCGCTGAAACATGTCCCCAGTGGACGCGAGCCGGGCTCGCCATCCTGGCGGCCGGGGCGGTGGTCGTCCCGATCTACCCCTCCAGCTCCGTGCAAGAGTGCGAATGGGTCATTGGCAACTCCGGGGCGCGCATGGTGATCTGCGAGAACGAGACGCAAGCGGCGAAGGTGGAGCAGGTCCACAGCCGCCTGCCCGACCTGGCTTCGGTCGTGATCATCGATGCCGGACCCGGCGAGGGCGTCGATACGCTGGCGCACCTCGCGGAGGTCGGTCAGGGAAATGCGGCCGACCTCGACCGCCGCATCGAAGCAGTGCAGCCGGCCGATGCGAGCCTGATCATCTATACGTCGGGAACGACCGGGCCGCCCAAGGGCTGCGTCCTGACGCACGACAACTGGCTCACGCTCTGCGCCATCACCGAGGAGCTCTCGTACCTCTCGTATGACGACGTGGTGTATCTGTTCCTGCCGTTGGCCCACGTCTTCGCGCAGATCGTGCAGTTCGCGAGCCTTTACTCCGGAGCGGAACTGGTCTACTTCGGCGGCGATCCGCGACGGGTGGTGGCCGAACTGGGCGAGACACGACCGACGTTCTTTCCCTCGGTGCCTCGGGTCTTCGAGAAGGTGTACACGCTCTTCGCCGGTGCCGTGGATCCCGCGTGGTTGGCACAGGCGGTCGCGGCCGGCCGTACCGTACGGCGACTCCGCGCGGCCGGCGAGGACATTCCCGAGCCGCTGCTGACGACGTTCGAGCAGGCCGATACCGCGCTGTTCGCCAAGGTACGGGCGGTCTTCGGCGGCCGCATCCGGCAGGCGCTGAGTGGGGCCGCGCCGATTTCACCAAATGTGCTGGAGTTCTTCCACGCGGCCGGCGTACCCGTGCTCGAGGGGTACGGGATGACCGAGACGACCGGCCTCGGCACGGTCAACACCCTGGATCACCACCGGTTGGGCTCGGTGGGCGTCGCGTCTCCCGGGACCCACGTGCGTCTCGCTGACGACGGCGAGATTCTGATGCGAGGACCGCACGTGTTCGCCGGCTACTGGCGCGACCCGTCGGCCACCGCCGAGGTGTTCGTCGATGGTTGGCTGCGCACGGGAGACATCGGCGAAATGGACGCCGACGGGTTCGTCAAGATCACGGGCCGGAAGAAGGACATCATCATCACGTCGGGCGGCAAGAACATCGCTCCGGCCAATCTGGAGAACGAACTGCGCCAGTCGCGCTGGATCGCGCAGGCGGTGATGTTCGGCGACCAACGACCGTACCCGGTAGCGCTGATCACCCTCGATGCCGATGAGATCGTGCCCTGGAGCGCATCCCGCGGGCTGTCCGACGACGTGGCGGTGCTCGCCCGGCATCCCGCGGTCCGGGAACTCATCCAGAGCGTCGTCGACGAGGTCAACTCTCATTACTCTCAGGCCGCACAGATCAAGCGGTTCGCGATTCTCGAGCGTGACCTGACCCAGTCGGCGGGGGAACTGACGCCGACCCTCAAAGTGAAGCGAAGCGTTGTCCGCGACAATCACGCGGACGTGCTCTCCTCGCTCTACAGCGCGATCTGACTACGTCGCTTGCCGCCGACGCATTCCCCCGACGAGCCTCGCGTTCAGCTGGGTTCCTCGAGGCGGAACGAGATCTGTACCCGGGCCCGGTAGGTCTTGACCTGACCGGCCTCGAGTTCCAGGTCGAGCTTGACGACCTCGGCGACCCGCAGGCCGCGAAGCGTCCTCCCGGCCCGCTCGACGGCGTTCGCCGCGGCCTTCTCCCATGACTCGGTGCTGGTGCCGACGACCTCGGTGAAGGTGTACACACTCTCGCTCATCCCGGACCTCCGAAAGACGATTCCCGCACCGCTCTGAGGGCCCGAAAGTACACCATTCGAAGCGTTGGCTTCTACCGTCATGACTCAGCCGCTGATTTGCTCCAGTTTCGTGGGCTTCGGGGCGCAGGCCAGGGTCGCGGCTCGCCCGTAGCACCGCGCGAACTTGTCGGTCACCGTGGGCCAGGTGCACGCGACGGGCTCGGTGGCGCGGTTGTGCTCTCGCATGCGGCGTCGCGCCGGCCCGTCCTGGGCGAGGTTCACCAGCGCCTCCACCAAGTCATCAGCGCTCTCGCAGAGCAGGCCCTCCTGGCCATGCCGGACGTACTCGGCGACGCCGTTTCCGGCCCTCGCGATGACCGGCACGCCCGCCGCGCGAGCCTCGAGGGTGGCGAGGCCGAACGATTCCCAGACGGTCGGATTGACGAACAGGTCGGCGGTGCAGAGCAGGGCGCGGATGTCGTCGCGGCCCAGCCGGCCGGTGAGCCGTACCCACTCGGTCATCCCATGGGCGCGAAGGTACGTCCGCATCAGGGGGAGCGCCGGCCCGTCCCCGGCGATGCTCGCCCGCAACTCGACTGCGTCGTCGAGGCGCCGGCGGGCCGCGGCGAGGACGTGCATGAGCCCTAACGGCTGTTTGCGTGCGGCGAGCCGGCCGACCGCCACGACATGTACTAGAGCGTCGTCGCGACTGTCGTCATCGGGAGCGCACCGCCACGTCTGGGTTGCAATGCCGTTCGGTACCGGAATGACCGTAATGTCGGGTCGCGTCCTCGTCACAAGGTCCGCGCTGGCGGCGCTCACCGCGGTGGCCACCAACGGTGCGGTGCTCCACCTCCGTAATCGGTCGAGGAACCGGTACATGCTCCGGCTCGCGGGTCCCCACATGCTGTGCACGGTGACGACGGTCGGGAGCCCGCACCGAAGCGCAGTGGAGACGGCGGCCCAACCGAACGGCGATACCGACCCCAGGTGGACGTGGACCACGTCGGGACGTAACTGGCCGAACAGGCGGCGTAAGTGGGCGCCGGCACGAGGATGTACGGGTAGCTCCCATGGCAGAGCGGCGACCACGCGGTGCACTTCGTAGCCGTAGTCGTAGTCGCGAGCCGGTCCTGTCGCCGGAGTCGCGGTGATCACATGGACGGTCTCTCCCCGCTCCTGCTGGGCCCGGGCCAACTCGCCGACCTGTAGCTCGATCCCGCCGAGCCGCGGATGAAAGCAGTCCGTGACATGAACGATCACGCGATCCTCCCCTGTGGCATCCCCCGTCGCCGTGACACCCTTCCACGGTGGGGTCCACGTGTATCTTCTTCCATGCTCATCCCGATGACGAGGCCCTGTTGACCTCCGGCACCATGGCGCGTCTCGCCGCGGAAGGCCATCGGGTCGTCCTGGTGGTGGCGACGTCGGGCGACCGCGGGCTCGCGGCGCCCGGCGCGACGGGTGGACGGCCGCTCGGAGAGGTGAGAATCGCCGAAACGTTGGCCTCCGCCCGAGCGCTGGGGTGTTCCCGGGTCGAGTTCCTTGGCTACGCCGATTCGGGGATCCACGGCGACGCGTCGGACGGGAACGCGTTCGCCAACGCCGACGTCGACGAGGCCGCGGCCGTTCTGGCCGAACTGCTGCGGGACGAAAACGCCGCGTTGCTGACGACGTACGACGCGGCGGGGGGTTACGGGCACCCCGACCACGTCCAGGTGCATCGGGTCGGCGCACGGGCCGCAGAAATGGCAGGTACGCCCGTCGTGCTGCAAGCGACCGTAGATCGTACGCTTCTGTTACGCGCGGTCCGTCTGCTGCGCGCTGTGTATCGGGGTGGGGCGGTCTTGCCGAGCTTCGCTTCCGCGTACAGCCCAACGCAGGCGATAACGCACCGCGTTGACGTTCGCCGGTACAGTGCGGCCAAGCGGCGCAGCATATCGGCGCACGTGAGCCAAGCGACTGGGGGGGAGTCTGTGCGCACACTCGCCGCGCTCTTGCGGCTACCGAGGTGGCTTTTCCGCTGGGTTCTCGGCACCGAGTGGTACGTGCAACCCGGCCTGGCGCTCCCACGTCCACTGCGCCATCCCCTGGCCAGTCTGCGCCGAGGCTGACGAGCGCCCGTGCGAACCCGGTGGGTACGGAGCGTCGCTGGGGTCGCGTCGATCGCGATCGCGGTCGCTCTGCTCGCCCTTGCGCTGCCCGCGATCACAGGCGTCGGCTGGTCCGATATCGCGGCCCAGCTGAGTGCACTGAGCTCGGCAACGGTGATCTGGCTGGGCGTGCTGTGGTTCGCCGGTCTCTGGACGTACACCTTCGTTCTGACCGGTTCCCTACCGGGCCTTCGCCATTCTCAGGCCCTCGTTCTCAACTGTGCCGGCAGTGCGCTCAGCAACATGCTCCCGTTCGGAGGCGCCGCGGGCGCCGCCCTCACCTTCGCGATGGCGGGCAGTTGGGGCCACTCACGACGTTCGGTCGCGATTTCCACCGTGGTCAGCGGAGTATGGAACGTTCTGTCCCGCCTATGCCTGCCCGCGCTCGGACTCACTGTGCTGGTCGCGTCGGGCGACGTGACGGATCCCCGACTCACCGTCGCCGCTTTTGTCGCCACCGCGATTCTGCTGACGGCGCTCGCTCTCGTCATCGCCACCCTCAGTCCTCACGGTGCGAACCGGTGGCTCGCCCGCGTCGCTCGCCGGTTCGTCCCGGCACCACCGGCGCGGGTCAGGTTCGCTCGAGCGGTCAACGCGATGAGCAAGCTACGACGTGGCGCGGTCGATGTCATCCGCCGTCGTTGGGGTCAATTGACCGTCGGGATGTTCGGCTACCTCGGCATGCAGTTCCTGCTCTTCTGGGCCTGCCTCGCCGCGACTTCGGCGGATATCAGCATTGGTGCCATGATCGCCGCATTCGCGTTGAGCCGGGTGCTCGCCACCGCCTCGATCACGCCAGGCGGAATCGGCGTCACCGAGAGCGGTACGGCCGCGCTACTCGTCGTGCTGGGTGCGCCCCCCGCGCCCACCGCGGCGGCGCTCGTCCTCTTCGGTTTCTTCACCCACGCCGTGGAGATTCCCGTCGGCGGGCTCGCCTGGGTGGCCTGGATCGCGGCGCGGCACTGGAGGGTCGACCGGCAGGCGGCGTCACCGTCGGAACCGGATGCGCTTCAGCGTGACGCGTCGACGCCGAACTGAACCCGAGGCTCGACGCGCGGGCGTAGCGTTGGCACATGCCAACCTTCATCAGTTTGGTCAACTGGACCGACCAGGGTGTCGCCAACTTCAAGGACACCGTCAAGCGTTCGACAGACGCGCACAACGCCGCGGCGGCGATGGGGGGCACCATCAAGGACATCTACTGGACGGTCGGGCCGTACGACCTCGTGACCGTCGCCGACTTTCCGGATGACGCGACCGCGACGGCGTTCCTGCTGCGGCTCTCCGCCGGCGGAAACGTTCGGACAACGACACTGCGCGCGTATTCGGCCGACGAGATGACGCAGATCATCGCCAAGGCCGGCTGACGGGCGGCGCTCAGCTCAGGTGCCGGAAAGGCTCGGGCACGTAACGGTCCAGCAGCGCCGGCCAACCATCGGTCAGCGTCCGCGCCACAACCGGATCCTCTCGGACGAGCCAGGCGAGATGACGCAGGCCGTGTTCGACGACCTGCGCCGTAAGGATCCGCGAGGGTGCCGCGGTGGCGCTGTTTCGCGCCAACTCCACCCGCGTCACTTCGACCGACGGCAGATCCCGGACCAGTTCAGGGCCGATGACAGCCAGGAAGCTCAGTACGACACCGCCTCTGGTGCGCCGCCATGATGTCGAGTGGACAACGAGCGGTGGACCGATGACCCGCTCGACGGCGGCGCTCACCACCGCGAGCGGATCCTCGTCCGCCGTGACCTCCAGGTACCAGGGATCCGCGCCGCACGGTCCGGTCAACGCCGGCTCGCCGCCGGCCAGGAACAGCACGAAGACCTCGGCCTGTACCGGTCCGGCGACGTCGAAGCCGTCTTCCGACATCGGTCACGCTGGCCCGGTCTCGACCTGATCGTCGGTCGGGCGGGCGAGCGCGAGTATGTCATCGGCGGTCGCCTCCATGTTGTGCACGTGGCGCCCATGCCGCTGCATTGCCGGTACCAGAACCTCGGGCTCGCCACGGATCTCGTAGCCGCACGCGCACTTCACGATCAACTCAGTGGCCACCCCAGATCACGTCCTTCCGGTACACGATGACATCATGGCGGCTTACACAACGTACGGGACGAGGGCGCGACGCCCGGGCGGGTAGTCGGCGAACTGATCCCGGTACCAGCGATGGTTCGCCTGCGCTCGCGGCAACAGGTTCGCGACGGTGTAGACGGCGAACGCCAGGCCGGCGAGGGACCAGGTAGCCAGCGCCCAGCCGGTCCACTCGACGATCTCGCCGAGATAGTTCGGGCAGGAGACCCAGCGGTAGGCGCCACCCCGCGGTATCTCGTATCTGTCCTCGCCCGGTCGTCGCAGCGCGCGCAATGTCTGGTCGGCCCGCAGGTTCAAGGTGAGCCCGCCCACGAACAGGGCGAGTCCGGCGAGAAAACGCGGATCGGCCAACCACCTGACCGGGTAGGTGCCGAACGCTGACACCCAGCGCGCGTTGACGTACGCGTTGAGGACGTTGAAAGCGATGCCCATCCCCATGATCGCCATCGGCATCCTCGCGCCACCACGGATGAGGAATGGGTAGACGAAACTTCGCTGCACGTAATGCACCTGCCACAGCGCGAGCAGCAGCAACGGCACCAGCTCGGCCCGCCGCTCGCCGGCGAGGTAGACGCCGAAGAAGACCAGTGACGCGGGACCCTCCATCACCAGCCAGGCGAGCCGGGCCGGCAGCGTCGGACCCCAACCGGCGCGTCCATGTCGACCGTACGGCGCGACGACGAACTGAAGGCCGGCGAACGTGACGATGGCCAGTACCAGCTCGAGCAGCACAAGGTTCAGGTACGGGCCGGGGGCTGGCACGATCGGCAGTCTAGTCACCCCACGAAGTTGCTCGCCGCGCTCACGAGTCCGCGAGGCCCTCGACGCGGACGTGCGGCGTGGCGCCGTCAGTCGGCGGTGGCGAGCACGTCGACGGCGGCCTTCACCGCGGCCACGGCGTCCGGTCCGTCGGCCCGAACGACCACAGTGGACCCCGCCGGTGCGCCGAGGGCGAGGACGCCGAGCACACCCCGTACATTCGCGGTACGGTCGCCGTACACGATCTCGACGGTGGCGTCGAATGCAGCCGTCTCCCGGACGAGCGCGCCGGCCGGCCGGGCGTGCAGGGCCGCGTTCAGGACGACGATCTCCTCAGAACTTTCGGGCATGGCGAGCCTCCTCGGCGGCCGCGCAGACGGTGGCGAGGTCCGCACCGGCGGCGGCGATGACAGCGGCGGCGACTGCGCCTTCAACCAGCGGGGCGTCCACCAGAACCGGCCCGTGATCCCGGACGGTCCAGTCGGCGAGCACGGAGCGAGTGGTGAGCACCGCGCTACCGAGGTCGGTGAGGACCACGACACCCGAACCCTTGTCCGCACTCGCGATCGCGTCGGCGATGCGCCGATAGCTCGTCCCGAGCCGGCCGTCATCGGTACCGCCTGCGGCGGCCACGGCGATGCCGTCCCCGCCGACCTGCAACAGCAACTCGCGCAGCCCGCGTACCAGGGAGTCGCTGTGGGAGACCAGTACGATTCCCACGGGTTGGGGGGCGCGAGGGGGGATCCCGGTCGAGCCGGCAGGAAAAGACTCCGCCATGAGTCGAGATGGTAGATTCCTTAAACGGCGTTCGGCAATAGCGAACGACGGTCGAAAGGAGATTTGTGGTCCAGTCCGTCGCCCGGGCAGTCGACATCCTGCGGGCCCTCGCCGCTGCCCCCCGTGGACTCGGCGTCACCGAGGTGGCCGAGCGGCTCGGCGTGGCCAAACCCACCGCCTACGCGCTGCTCAGGACCCTGGAGCAGGGAGGCCTTGTCAGCCAGGACCACCTGACGAACAAGTACCGGCTCGGTCCGGCCCTCCTCGAGCTGGGGAACGCCTACCTCGAGACACACGAGCTGCGCGCGCGCTCCGTCGTGTGGGCGGACTCGCTCGCCTCACGGGCCAACGAGGCGGTCTGGGTCGGGGTACTCAGCCGCGACCACGTCATCATCGTCCACCACGCCTTCCGGCCCGAGGGAGCGGTACAGATCCTCGAGGTGGGCGCCGCGATGCCTTGGCACACCTGCGCTCTGGGCAAGGCGATCGTCGCGCACCTGCCCGAGGACGAGCGGGTCGCGTTGCTCGCGGGCGAGCTCCCGGTGCTCACCGGCGAGACGATCATTGACCCCCGGATGCTAGCCGATCAGCTCGGCCGGGTGGCGTCGGTCGGGTACGCGCTCGAAGCCGGGGAGGCGGCGATCGGCGATGCCGGGATCGCCGCTCCCGTACTCGACCGCGACGGTGTCGTCGGAGCGATCGGGTTGGTGGGTCCGGTGGAGCGGCTGCTCGACACCGACCGCCGCGACGAGTACGCGGTCGCCGTGCGGGAGACGGCCCGCCTGCTCTCGCGCGAGATGGGTGCATCCCGTCCGGCGTTGCGCCGGTTCATCGCCGAGGCCTCCTGAGCGGCTTGCACCGAGGGCGGCGTTCTCGCCGTGGACGGATGGTGTTGCCGCGGCAACCCGTGCCTTCGCGGCGAGCTCCTCGGACGACTTGGAGATCGTTTCCGTACACCTGCGGGCTCTCGATGCCCATACGTACCGAAACTCGCCGGACCGGGACCCGGCACACGCTTGATGAGCGGTCGAGGCTTCATCGCGCCTGCTCGCGAGGTATTGACACGAGCTCGTAACACGGCTTACCGTTCCGAACACGATTCGGTATTGACGAACGCGAGGAAAGAGCGACGGCGATCCGATCGACATACTGCTGGTGCAGCCGGAGGAGGTGAGCTCGGGCCGAGCGTCCGGGCGGTGACATGGAGGGTTTGTCCTACCCGCAGAAACTCTTGGCCGAGGCGTTCGGCACCGCGATGCTCGTCTTCGTGGGTGTCGGCTCCGTGCCGGCCACACTGATCGTGGGCGGCGACGCGCCGTTCACGATGGCACAGCTCGGGATGATCTCGTTCGCCTTCGCGATGATCGTTGTCGCGTTGATCTACGCGATCGGGCACGTCTCGGGTTGCCAGATCAACCCCGCGGTCACGCTCGCTCTGGCGGCCACGGGAAAGATGCCCTGGCGTGATGTGCCCGGCTACATCGGCGCACAGCTCGTCGGAGCGACCGGCGGCGCGGCCGCCATCATCGGTGTCCTCGGCGGCAAGGCTGTCGACAAGGGTCTCGGGGTCGCGGCGTACGGCGCCGGGGTGGGGGCCGGGCAGGCGTTCTTCGCCGAGGCCGTCGGCACGTTCATCCTCGTCTTCGTGGTCTTCGGCGCCATACACAGGGCGGCTCCGAGTGGTTTCGCCGGCCTCGCCATCGGCATGGCCGTGTTCGCCGCCATCATCCCGGTCGCACCGGCGACCGGTGCGTCCATCAATCCCGCCCGCACGTTCGGGCCGATGCTGGTACAACAGATCGCCGGTGGGACCGTCCACTGGGGACAGCTTCCGATCTACCTGCTCGCTGAGTTCGTCGGTGGGCTCGTGGCAGGCTTCCTGTACGGCGCGCTCGCGACGGTGCGGCAGACCGCACGGAGTGTCGCGTCTGCGAAGGCCGCGGCACCGGCACGAGAAGGAGTCCCGTCATGAAGAAGTTCATCAACGCTCCCGAGGACGTCGTCCGGGAGGCGCTGGCCGGAGTAGCGGCGGCTCACCCCGATCTGCGGGTCGACTTCGCCAACCAGATCGTCGTCCGCGCTGACGCTCCGCGGTCGGGCAAGGTTGGTCTGGTCTCCGGCGGCGGATCGGGTCACGAGCCGCTGCACGGCGGCTTCGTCGGTTCCGGAATGCTCGACGCGGCGTGCCCCGGCGAGGTCTTCACCTCGCCCGTACCCGACCAGATCCTCGCCGCGACAAAGGCCGTGGACGGCGGCGCCGGTGTCGTGCACATCGTCAAGAACTACACCGGCGACGTGCTCAACTTCCAGATGGCCGCCGAACTCGCGGGCGATGACGGGGTCCGCGTGGAGACGGTGCTCGTCGACGACGACGTCGCGGTCGAGAACTCAACCTGGACCGCCGGCCGGCGGGGTACCACGGCGACGCTGATCGTGGAGAAGGTGGCCGGCGCGGCCGCCGCGGAGGGCCAGACGCTCCAGGCCGTCGCCGAGCTGGGTCGGCGGGTCAACGAGAACTCGGCGTCCTTCGCGGTCGCCCTCACGGCCTGTACCACACCTGCCGCCGGCAAACCGGGGTTCGACCTTCCCGACGACGAGATGGAGGTCGGCGTCGGCATCCACGGCGAGCCCGGACGCCGCCGCGAGAAACTGGTGAGTGCCAAGGAGATCGTGCGGATCTGCCTGGACGCGATCCTCTCGGCCAAGCCGGTCGGCGCCGGCGACCGCGCGATCGTCATCGTGAACGGGCTTGGCGGTACCCCGCTCATCGAGCTGTACCTGGTCTTCGGTGAGGTCGCTGCGGTGCTCAAGGACGCCGGCGTGGAGATCGCCCGCACCCTCGTGGGGAACTACGTGACCAGTCTCGACATGGCCGGTATCTCGGTGACCGTCTGTCGTGCGGATGACGAGATCCTCCAGCTGTGGGACGCTCCGGTCCGGACGCCTGCGCTGCGGTGGGGCGGCTGACCTCGTCCGGCAGGAGAAGAGAGGAACGCGCGTGGACATCCCGCTCACCCGCGGCTGGATCGCGAGGGTCGCGACGACCATCGCGGACCAGGCCGACTACCTCACCCAGCTCGACTCCGCCATCGGCGACGCCGATCATGGTGTCAACATGAGCCGCGGCTTCGTCGCCGTTACCGAAGCTCTGGCTGGATATGAGGCTGCAACCGTCGGCGACCTTCTCGTACGGGTGGGTACGACGCTGGTCTCGCGGGTGGGCGGGGCTTCCGGGCCGCTCTACGGCACCGCCTTCCGGGCGATGGGCAAGGAGCTGACAGAATCCACAGTGGACGGTGATCGGCTGGCGGCCGCGTTGCAGGCCGGACTGGAGGCCTTGCAGAAGCTCGGAGCCGCCGTGCCGGGCGACAAGACCATCGTGGACGCGTACGTGCCCGCGGCGGACGCCCTACGTACAGTGGTCGACGCGGGTGGCAGCCTTGTGGCGGCGACCAGGGCCGCGGCGGACGCGGCGCAGGAGGGCATGCGGGCGACCATTCCCATGCAGGCGCGAAAGGGTCGCGCCTCCTACCTCGGCCCCCGAAGCGTCGGTCACCAGGATCCGGGAGCCACGTCGACGTGGCTGATCTTCCGTTCGCTGGCCGAGGTCGTCGCCGGCTCCTGACACGTCGCCCGCGCCACGGATCTCGCAGGACGATCGATCATCCACCTGGTCCGCCCCAATCGGTGGGGATTTGTACGGTCTTCCTTGGGCCGCGTGGAGATCGTTTCCGTACAGATCTGCGGTCTCAATGAGTGTTTGTACGGAAACCTTGCTGGAGCGTGATCCGCGGCCGCTCGCCCCGCGGCCGAAACCTTCAAGCGGTGCCGCCGGCCCCACTCGCCGTCGTCCGGCCACGAAACGACAACGAGACTTGACGACGGGATCCGTAGCTCGACTATCCTGCGGGGACGTGGATCCGTAGGGAGGTCCGGCAGCGTCGACTGATTCGGTGGAGGTAGC
>JBKPDY010000049.1:0-38180 GCA_046728155.1 Actinomycetota bacterium | reverse complement strand
CGTCCGCATGGCCGAACGGCCGACGGGCGAACGCGTCGATCTCTTCCGCCACGAAGCCTTCCCGCCATTCGGCCCACGCCGCGTCGATGCCGCGTTCGCGGCCGCCACCCGCAGCGGCCTCGGCGTCGAGCAGTCGACGGTAGACGGCGCCGAGAGCCGGGTTGCGAAAGAGCTCCCCCGGCCGCGGTACATCGCCGCCGGCGAGGTAGAGATCGGCCGATGTCGTCCAGTCGGACGTGAAGAGCTCCCGAGCACCGGCGATAGTGGCCACCGTGACGCGCAGCAGGGGGTGTCCATGTTCCGCGTACTCGATCGCGTAGCGAAGGACCTCGGACAGACGGAGCGTGCCATGGTCGCGCAGCAGGGTGAGCCACGCCGCGACCGCACCGGGTACCGCAGCGGCCAGCGGTCCGCTACCGGGCACGATGGTGAAGCCGAGACGTCGGTAGTGGTCGACCGTCGCGGCCGCGGGAGCCGGACCCTGTCCACACAGGACGGTTGGTGCGCTGTCGCCGGGCCGGACGAAGAGGATGGGTACCTCGCCGCCGGGGCCGTTCTGATGTGGCTCGACGACCTGCAACACGAAGCCGATGGCCACCGCCGCGTCGAATGCGTTGCCGCCGCGCTCGAGCACAGCCATCCCGGCGGCCGAGGCGAGCCAGTGGGTCGACGAGACCATGCCGAACGTTCCGGTCAACCCGGGCCGGGTCGGGGTCATCTCGCGGGTATCCCTTCGTTGGCGTATCGACGCGGCTGGCTCCAGCATTCCGGCCTTGGCCGGGCGCTCGGACGGGCTGCGACCGTCCACCTCGGCGATGTTGGCCCATGCCCAGGGCTGATCGGTCCTCAGGCCGGGACGAGGAGAAGCTTGCCGGTGGACTTGCGGCCGGCCAGGTCGGCGTGGGCACGATGTGCGTCAGCCAGCGGATAGACGGCGCCGATGCGCACCTCCAGCTCACCGTGTGAGATCCAGTCGAACAGATCACCCGCGCGCCGGAGCAGCTCGGCCCGGCTCGCAATGTAGTGCGCCAGCGTCGGACGCGTGATGTAGAGGGAGCCGCCCGTGTTCAGCCGTTGCAGGTCGAACGGCGGCACCGGACCGCTCGATCCGCCGAAGAGGATCATCATGCCGCGTAGCCTCAACGACCCGAGCCCGGCGTCGAAGGTTGCCTGGCCGACGCCATCGAAGACGGCCGCCACTCCCTGCCCGGCCGTGATCTCGCGGGCGACACTCCCGAAGGACTCATAGTCGCTGACGTGGTCGGCCCCGGCTGATCGGGCGATCTCCGCCTTCTCCGGTGTGGACGCGGTCGCGAGCACCACTCCGCCGCGGCGTTTGACGACCTGGATCAGGAGACGCCCGGTCCCGCCGGCCGCGGCGTGCACGACAACCGGGTCCCCGGGCGAGACCGGGAAGGCGCTCGTCGCCAGGTAGTGGGCGGTCATGCCCTGCAGCATCACGGCGGCCGCGACGGTCAGGTCGACGCCGTCCGGGACGGGCACCGCCTGTTCTGCGGGTACGACAGCCTTCTCCGCATAGGCGCCCGGCGGGCCGGCCCATGCGACCCGGTCGCCAACCTTCACCTCGGCGACGCCCGCCCCGACGTCGATGACGACCCCGGCCGCCTCCGATCCGGGCACATAGGGCACCGGACCCGCATACGGCGGCCTCGCCTCGCGCTGGTAGATGTCGACGAAGTTCACGCCAGCCGCCGCGACCTTAACCAGCAGTTGACCGGGGCCGGCGGTGGGATCGTCCCGATCCGCGATCTGGAGCACTTCGGGGCCACCGTGGGCTGCCACCACAATCGCGCGCATGCCAGTCATCCTGGCATGGTCGGCCTAGTCCAGCGCGGCGAGCGGGAGTGGCGCCTCGACCCGGATGCTCACGTGCCCATACCTGAATCCCAGGTGCTCGTTGACCCGTCGCATGTCGTCGTTTCCCTGCTGGGTCCAGGTGTAGATCTCGTCTATGCCGTTCTGGGAGGCCCACCACAAGATCATCCGCTTGAGTGTGGACGCCACATGACGGCCTCGCCACTCCCGCCGAACCGCCGTGAACCCCTGTTCTGCCCGTGCCGGTCGGCCCGGATCGAGCATGACGGACGCAAGCCCCACCACCCCGGAGTCGGCCAGCGCAAGGAACGTCGCCTCCGGCGCGTTGATCCAATCGCGCTCCCAGTCGGACAGCGAGACCTCCATCGGCGAGATGACCGCCATGTCCTTCAACGCCTCGGCGGCGACCTCGTGGTAGGCGACCGCCCATAGCTCGGGCCGCTCCGCCACCGTCACCACGCCGAGCCCGTCAGGCACCGTTGGCTTCGGCTCGTCGCCGATCTCCCGCACCTGCTCAACTTGCCGGTCGACCTCGGTGAATCCGAACCGGCGGGCGAACGCGAGCGAGCCCTCGTCATCGACGTCGGACGCGGCCCTGGTGTGGCCGGCCTCGACCGCCATTCGGGTCAGCGCGCGCAGCAGCTCGGTGCCGACGCCGTGTCGCCGGTACTGGGGCAGCACCCGAGGAGTCACGGTGGCCCGACCGGCGAGGTCCGAACGATCGGTCACACCGTGGCCGACGACGATACCGTCGATCTCAGCCAGCAGCAGCCCGCGGCCCGGCCGCCACATCCCGCGCAGTTCCTGGACCGTCGCCGTCCGCTCATCGGGGAGGATCGCCAGCCGGACCTCGCGCCAGGCGTCGAGGTCGGCGTCGGTCTCCGCCTCGTGCAGCTTCACCACGCCGACACCGTACGGCGCCGAGCAACCGATTTCCGAGGGCTACGGCACCGCACGATAGGCGGCGCCTGCCGGGGTCGGTGTGGCGCCATCGCGGTAGAGACCGGTCGCATCGGCGTCCTTCGCCGTCGGGAGGGCGAACCACGCGTAACGCTCCACATAAGGCAACCCGTTCAGCATCGCCGTAGCACCCCGGATGAATGCGACCTCCTCGGACGCGGTCGGATAGGTGGCGCCCTGATCGCCGAACCGGATCAGCGCGAACTCGGTGAGCCAGATCGGCACGTGGTACCGGTCGTGGACGGCGCTGACGTAGCTTTCCAGCTGCCCGACGGCACCCGAACCGAAGTCCGAGCCGTACCAATGCAGCGTGATGAAGTCGACCCGCAGCCCACGGGCCCGTGCTCCGGTCATGAACCGGTCCAACCAGCCGCCCGCCGTGGCTCCGCCGGTCGCCACGGCTGGGCTGCCGAGCCCTCGACCGGTCGCCTGCAGCCGCGGCCAGAGGCTCAGCGCCTGATCGACGGTCATGTTCGCCTGGCTGGCGAAGTCTGGTTCGTTGAACCCGAGGATCGTGGTGCCGGCCGCCTTCGCTCGGTCCAGTGTGGACGGAGCGACCGAGCCGGCGCCCCAGATCATGGGAACGAACTCGGCCGATCTGCCGGCGTTGGCCGTGGGATCAGCCGACCAGTTGTAGTACCACACGGCGTGGACGTCGGTCAGCGCCGCGCCGACGCCGGGGAAATCCCAGGTGCTCACGCCTTTCTTGGAGGGCGGTCGAGGCGGCAACAGCACGCGACTCGGCGACGCGGTCGGCCGCGGCAGCCGCGAGGCGGTCGGTCGTGGCTGCAGTGACGCGGACTGTTCGGGCGACGCGCTTGGGCTGCTCCCTGATGGAGCCAGCGCGGCGGCTGGTCGGGCGGCGTTGCCGCCGCCCCGGACCGACCATACGGTTGCCGCGACCATGGCGACCACACAGACGACGGCCAGGACGAGGACGATGCGCAGCCGTACGCCAGTCATGGTTGCGCGACTCTACCGGGGATCCATCGCGGCCGGTGTACAGGCGCAACTCGCCCCGGCGTGTCGATACTGGATGCGACGACGTTGACAGGAAGGAGGCTGGTCGTGCCGGACTGGAACACGAAGATCATCGAGGAGTTCCGCGCCAACCAGGGCCGTGTCGGTGGCAACTTCGAGGGTGCGCCGCTGCTCCTGCTGCACACCAAAGGCCGGCGCACCGGCACCGAGCGGGTCAACCCGGTGATGTACCTGCGCGAAGGGGACCGGGTGTACGTGTTCGCCTCCAAGGGCGGTTCGGACTCCAATCCCGACTGGTACCACAACCTGGTCAGCGATCCGCACGTTACGGTCGAGATGGGTACGCAGACCTACCCCGCCCGAGCCGACGTGATCACCGGCAAGGAACACGACCGGATCTACGCGGTGCAGTCACGGCGCTACCCCGGTTTCGCCGAGTACCAGCGCAGCACCAAGCGGGTCATTCCGGTCATCGCTCTCATCCGTACGGATAGGTAGCCACCATCCATAGTGGACGAAGCCTGAGCGATGAACATGTGTGGTTGTCCTGGCGACCACAAGCGTTCACAGCTGCGGCGCCGTGGAGTGAGCGCCGTCGCGCCTAATCGGTCGGCGGGACCACCGATCGCAGGGCACTGACGACGGCCGCCAGTTCCGCGACCAGACCGCTGACCGTGGTCGACTGGGTCCCCCCGATCGTGACCGCTCGCAACTCGTCGGGTTTGGGCAGCTTCGCCACGATGTCGGGGAGGGCCGCGACGAGCTTTGCCTGGATAGCCTCGGTCGTCTGCTCATTGTCGAGTGCCGCCTTGATCCGTTCGCGCTCCAGCCGGAGCAGGTCGGTCGCGTGTGCCGCATCGGTCCGGGCCCGAGCCGCGGCCAGCTCACCATCGAGGGTGATCTGGCGTAGTTCGTTCTCGCGGTGCAGCCGAAGTCGGCCGACCTCGAGCTCCTCCGCATCGCGCGCCCGCTCCAAGGCCAACGCCTGCAGCGCGGTGTCGTTCCTGAGCTCGGCCAGGTGGCGGTCGTCCTCCTGTCCGCGCTGTGCCCGGCGGGCAGCCTCGTCCGCCTCACGGTCGAACGCGGCCGCCTCGTTCACGGCCCGCTTATCGGCGAGGTCGCGCTCGTTCTCTAGCCGCTGGGTCTCCGTGGACCGCGCGGTGCTGAGCTCCCGGGCCGAGATCACCTCCTCGGCATCCAGCTCGGCCAGCCGAGCAATCCTGGCCTGCTCGGCCCGGAACGGCTTCTGCAGGTTCTCCCACAAGGTGGGCGAGCTGACCACGGCCTCCTTGATCTGCACGGTGACGATGCGCAGGCCGAGCCCACCGCTGTCCGGTTCGTTCTCTCCCTCCGCGAGCGCGCGGAGCCGTTCGGTGAGCTCCTCCACGATCGGCTGCTTGTCGCTGAGTACCTCGTGCACACTCATCGTGGCGACCTTGTCCTTGATCGCCGCCTCAGCCTGCTCCTTGAGCTGCAGGTTGACCAAGCGCATCGGCTCGTCGGGATCGCCGAAGTCCAGCTTGCGGTACGCGGACCCGAAGTCCTCGATGATCCACTGCACGTACGCCTGCACGAGCACGCCCTGCAACTCCCGGCAGATGCAGTACGCATTGATCAGCACGGTCTGCATCGCACCCGGCACGACGAGGTACGAGTCGGTCGCCGGATTGAACCGGAACGAGACGCCCATCCCGATGTGCCGCGGCTCCGCCTCGCCCCGGCGGGTGTGCACGACGAACGCGTTCGGCGGTACGAGCACCGTCCTCCATCGCCAGAACCCACTGATCCGCACGTCCATCGCGGGCGCCGTCGGGCCAGCGGCCACCGGCCCAGCCCCGGGTGCCCCGGCTGGTGGCGCCGCTTCGGCTCGTCCAGCCGCGGCCGGGGCGCTGTAACCGAGGGGCACGGACCGCTTCGATCGCAGATCCTGCTCGAGCTGGACCTGCTGGGCCACGACCTGGTCGAGGTACGCATTGCGGTTCTCGCTGGACATTCCGCCTCCTCGCGCATCGGCAGGTCCACTATGGCCGATCTGTCAACCCTCCAGCTCCAACCTCTTCACCCAGCGCGTTCCCAGGCCAAGAAGATCGTTTCCGTACAATCGCGCAGCGAGTCTGTCCTTCTGTACGGAAACGATCTCGGCACCGGCCGGGAAGGCGCTTAAACCCGAACAATTCAGCCCACCGCACGGGACCAATATTTCCGAAGTATCCATTGTGGATGATCAGACGACCCGTCTCGGATCTGCGAAGACAGTCGGGACATCCACCGGTCGACTCTCCTACGCCGAGGTGGGGGCGTGGCTCGGTCGGGCCGACGGCGTCCCGAGCGGTGGGGCGACCCTGGCCGAGCTCTTGGCTCTGCGCGACGGCACGCCGCCCGTGTCGACACCCGACCCCGAACCCGTCGGCGGCTTCTACCTGTAGCCGTCCCACCGCACGGGCGCAGCTCACCCGACGACGGGCAGCCGGATCACCGACGGATGGTCGGGGTCGTGCCAGACCTGTACCTGCACCGGCGTCATCTGCGTCACGTCGGCGCTCCACAATGGACTGCCGGTGCCCGTGTTGCGGGCGTAGCGGGGATGGGCGCCACCCGAGACCTGAACCCGAAGGCGATGCCCGGCCCGGAACCGGTGCCCGGCCGGCCAGAGCTCTACGTCGACAATGGACACGCCGTCGCCGCTGACCGGGTACCGGCCTGGCGTGACCCGCTCCAAGCCGTCGCAGACGTTGCGCGACTCACCGTCCGGTGCCACATCACAGAGCCGGACGAAGACATCGGTGTACGGTCGGGACGACAACGCGTACACGGTCGCGCTGACGGGACCCACGATCTGGAGATCCTGTCCCAGCACCTCGCCGGTGTACACCAGCACATCCGGGCGGGCCTCCAGCGCCCGGTTGTCCCGCGGGCGGGACACAGTGGACAGCAGTACGGGTCCGCCCACCGAGGGCGTCGGATCGGCCGGATCGTACTGGAATGTGTCCGGTGTGGACGGACGTGGGCCGGAAGGGGCGAGGACGCCTCCACCGTGCAGGTACCACGGATGCGACTCGCCCGGGTCGGGCGGCCAGTCGTCGTACTCACGCCACCCGGCGTTCTGCACGAAGACCCGTACCGGTCGCCGCCGCAGCAGGTCCGCCTCCCCGTGCAGGTGAGCGCGCAGCCACTGCGCACTCTCCCGTAGCGTCGTGGCGAGCAGCCCGGACGAGCCGTGTGTCCACGGCCCGATCGTCAGCTGCGGCCGGGATCCGGCGGCGCGCAGCGTCGCGTAGTCGCGCAACTGCCAGGGCAGGAAGATGTCGTGGAAACCGCCGACCATGAGGACCGGCGCCCGGACCTCCGGCAGGCGGCCGTCATGGGCGAGGTCACGCCAGTACGCCTCGATCTCGTCCGGGTCGGCGCCGGCCAGCACCAGCCAGCGGCGGAAGAAGCCCACCTCGGTGCCGGTGGCGATCCGGTCGGCATCGCCGATAGGGACGTGACCGAGGGCTCGCTCCAGCTTCGGTTGACCGCGCAGCAGTTCCATCGCGGCGGCCGACCACGGCCTCTTCTGCGCGGCCAGGATGCTCGCCCACGCGAGCGTCGTGTGCAGTGCAAAGGACCTGCCGGCGTACACGGGGTCGCGGAACTGCGAAGCCGTGACGGCGGTGGCCATCGCCGCGAGCTCGGGCACGTCGGCGATGGCCCACTGCGTGTAGCCGACGTAACTGGGCCCGAACGTGCCGAGCCGGCCGTCGAACCAGGGCTGCCGGCGCAGCCATTCCACTGTGTCCAGTCCGTCGGCCCGCTCGTTGCGCAGCGGGTCGAACGGCCCCCCGGAGTCGGCCGTGCCCCGACAGCTGGAGACGAGCACATGGAAGCCGAGGCTGGCGAGCATCCGAGCGGCGAGCGCGTTGAAGCCGCGCCGCCCGTACGGGGTGCGCACGAGAACCGTCGGGGCGTCCTCGAGCCTGGGAGCGTAGTGATCCGTACGCAGGATGACGCCGTCGCGGGCGCGGATACCGATGCCCCGGCGCACCCGTACGTCATGGGTCATCGGCCGCGGCGCCGAAAGCGCGCGCCGCAGGGCCGCGGCTACCGGAGCCGCCGCCCGGTCCCGCAATCGCGGGGACGGCAAACTGTTGGCGCGCACGGACCGGGATGCAGCAAGGCTCACCGTTCCGACGGTACGGGGCGGCGTCGGACGCCCTCGGCGTACCAGCTCCCTGACAAATTGCGTCAGAGTGTCGACGGCGTCTCGCGGATTCGCGCGCGAACGAGCGATTCTCGCGGGGCATAACGTGGGTCAGAGCCACGGTTGGCTCGTGTACGCGTCGTGAACCCGCGTCACGTAGCCGCCGTTCGGGATCGAGAGCGTGTCGTCGCTGCCGTCGGCCGTACCGTGGGTGTCCTCCACCGCGTCCGGCCCGACGTTGTACGCCGCGATCACGACATCGAGCAGGGAGAGCGTGACCCCGCCGGTCCCGATCGGCGCGGTTGCGTTCATCAGGTCGTACGAACCGAAGTAGTACGTCCCGAAGTACGCCGTGAGCCACTCGATGTACGTCGCGCCGAGAGCGGTGTTTCCGCTGACCGTGTGAACGTCGAAGTTCGTGCCGAACCGCTGGTTGAGGAATGTCACGTTGTCGGGCATCAGCTGCATCAGCCCGATCCCGCCGTCGCAGGCGATGACCGTCGACTGCCAACTGCTCTCGGTCCAGGCGAACGCGTCCATCAGCCGCGCCTCGACCTGGAACGGCGGCAGGGGTGTGACGGCCCCGGTGGGCGGGACGACCCCGCTCCAGTAGTCCCGCGCGCCGGCGTCGGCGAGCGCGGCAATGACCACACTCTTCGACGCGTCCGGACCCGGATGCTGGGTGCAGCTCGAGCTGGACGGTACCGGCGACGGTGGCGGCGGCGGCTTCTGCGCGGCGGGTGGCTTCTGCGTCGGTGTCGGCCGCGGCCGCACGGTCGTCCTCTTTGGACTGGGCTTGGGCCTGGTGGTTGTCGGGGCCGCGGCGGTCGGCGTCACGGTCGACGGGCCTGGGTCGAGAACCGCCGCTGAGGTGCTGGGATCGCCGACCACGCGTACCGGCTCGCCGCCGGGGCGAAGCGCGATCCAACCGACGGTTCCCAGCCCGAGAACGACGGCAAACGCCGCGGCGACGGCGATGGCCGACCGGTAGCGGCCCACGCGGCTGCCAGGCCGGGACGACTCGGCGGGGCTGCGGTGACGGGGGACGCGTGGATAACGCGGTGCGGACTCATGCGACTCGTAGCCGGATGGGGGGGTGTCATCATTCCATCGGCGCGGATCCATATCGCTCCTTCGGCGCGGACCACGCCCGTGTCCTCGTGGGTGTCGGGCGCCTCAGCGGCCGGCAGGTCCGCGCGGGGGTCGTGATCAACATGCCGACCGCAGCCGATGCTACGTCGTACCGGTCGCCTGCGTCGTCCCGGTGTAACGGTCGGGTGTCTCATCGTCCACTGTGGTCACTCTGTGGGGGATCGGGACATCGGTCGACAGTGGCCGTTAGACTCGAGCCGGACAGGACTGGAGGTGGATCCGTGCACGCAGTGACCGTGATGAACGCCACACTGCGCGCCCTCGCCTCCCCCACGGGCTGGACTCATCGACCTAGCGTGCCGGCCCGCCGGGCCTAGGCATCGACCTCGGCCCGGCGGACCGCCCGCTCACCGCTTCCGTCCGTCCGCTCTGCCAAGGAGTCCTGAGTCTGCATGAAGATGTCCCAGTTGTTCGGCACGACGCTGCGTACCGCACCGGGCCGATCTGAGTCCGAAGGCCACCAGCTGTTGCTGCGGGCCGGCATGCTCCGTCAACTCGGGCAGGGGATCTTCTCCGCCCTACCGCTCGGCTGGCGGAGCATGCGCAAGATCGAAGACATTCTTCAATCCGAACAGGAGATGATCGGCGGCCAGGAGCTCTCCATGCCGGTGGTGCATCCGGCCGAGGTGTGGCGGGAGAGTGGTCGCTACGACCAGGTTGGGCCGGAGATGGTCCGGTTCACCGATCGTCGCGACCGGCCGATGGTACTCGCGATGACCCATGAGGAGGTCGTGGTCGACCTGTGCCGCACCGAGATCGACTCGTACCGGGATCTGCCGCGGATGGTCTACCAGATCCAGACCAAGTTCCGCGACGATCCGCGCCCGAGGGCCGGCCTGATCCGGGTCCGCGAGTTCCGGATGAAGGACGCGTACAGCCTCGACGCGGATGAGGCTGGGCTTCACCGCCAGTACATCGCCCAGTACCGGGCGTACTTCGCGACGTTCGCCCGCTGCGGCCTGCCGGTGCTCGCCGTCGCGTCGGACGTGGGCATGATGGGTGGCCACCTCGCGCACGAGTTCATGTACACCACACCGGTCGGCGAGGACACGCTCGTTCTCTGCGACGCCTGCGGCTACCGCGCCAACCGTCAGGTGGCGACGTTCGTCAAGCCGACGATCACGCCCGAGCCGGAGTTGCCGCTGGAGGAGTTCGCCACCCCGGACGCCACGACGATCGAGTCGCTGGTGGCGCTGGGCATCCCGATCGAGCGGACCGCGAAGGCGTTGTTCATGGCCGTCGAACGACCGGGTACTCCGGTGGAACTCGTGCTGGCGCTCGTACGTGGTGACATGCAGCTCAACGAGACCAAGCTCGCCAACGTACTGCACGCCGCCGATCTGCGGGCGATGACCGATGATGAGATCGCCTCCATCGGAGCCGTCGCCGGCTACGGTTCCCCGGTCGGCGTGAAGGGCGCCACCGTGGTCGTCGACGACCTGGTGCGGGCGAGTCCGAACCTGGTCGGCGGCGCCAACCGCATCGGTTTCCATCTGCGCAACGTCAACGCCGGACGCGACTTCACCATTGACCACGCCGCCGACATCGCGGCCGCCACTGACGGCGACCCTTGCGTCCAATGCGGTGCACCGCTGCACACCACTCGCGGGGTCGAGGTGGGCAACATCTTCAAGCTCGGCGACCGGTACTCCGCCGCGGCCGGGGCGACCTATCTCGACCGGGACGGCGAACGCCGCCCGATCATGATGGGCAGCTACGGCATCGGCGTCGGCCGACTCCTCGCCTGCGTCGCCGAGGAACACCGCGACGATCGGGGCCTGCGGCTGCCGATAACCGTTGCGCCGTACCATGTACACCTCTGCCAACTCGACGGCGACCGGGCCGGCGAAGTCGCCGACCGGCTGTACGACGAACTCTGGGCGGCCGGGGTCGAGGTGCTGCACGACGACCGTGGGCAGCGACCAGGCGTTCAGTTCGCCGACGCCGACCTGATCGGTGCGCCGCTGCGCCTCGTCGTCAGCACGCGCTCGCTCGCCCAGGACGCGGTAGAGGTGCGGTCGCGGGCGACCGGAGAGTCGACAACCGTCACAGTGGACAGCGTGGTGGACCACGTCCGTCATCGTGTGGCGGCCATGCTGGCGGAGTTCGCCTCGCCGCAACCCGCGGACTTGCCGCCCGAGCTGGCCTGACCCCCCGTTTGGACGCGCCCCGATGACGGCCAACCAGGCGCAGCCGGCCACCATGGTAGGTATGCCCGTACGCCCGGATCTGCGCAACGTCGCGATCATCGCTCATGTGGACCACGGCAAGACGACCCTGGTCGACGCGATGCTGCGGCAGTCGGGCGCGGTCAAGATCCGCGGCGAGATGACCGATCGGGTGCTCGACTCCGGCGACCTCGAGCGGGAGAAGGGCATCACGATCCTCGCCAAGAACACCGCAGTGCGGTACAGACCGTCCGACGGCGGGAACGAGGTCACCATCAACATCATCGATACTCCGGGCCACGCGGACTTCGGCGGCGAGGTGGAGCGCGGACTGACCATGGTGGACGGTGTCCTGCTGCTGGTGGACGCGAGCGAAGGTCCGCTCCCCCAGACCCGCTTCGTCCTGCGTAAGGCGCTCAAGGCGCGGCTGCCCATCGTCCTCGTCATCAACAAGGTGGATCGGCCCGACGCCCGCATCGCCGAGGTGGTCGACGACACGTACGAGCTCTTCCTCGACCTCGACGCCGAGGACTCGCAGATCGACTTCCCCATCGTCTACGCCTGCGCCCGGGACGGTATCGCATCGCTGCACCGACCCGATGACGGCACCGTACCGAAGGACTCCACCGACCTGCAACCGCTCTTCGCCACGCTGTTGGAGACCATCCAGCCCCCGTCCTATGTGGAGGACGCGCCGCTGCAGGCACACGTGACGAACCTTGACGCGTCGCCGTTCCTCGGCCGGCTGGCCTTGTGCCGGGTCCGTCAGGGCACCATCCGGAAAGGACAGACGGTCGCCTGGTGCCGAACCGACGGCAGCGCCGAGAGGGTACGCATCTCCGAGCTGCTGATGACCGAAGGGCTGGAGCGGCGGTCCGCGGAATCGGCCGGGCCGGGCGACATCATCGCCGTGGCCGGCATTCACGAGATCATGATAGGCGAGACACTGGCCGATGTGGACGATCCCCGTCCGTTGCCACTGATCACAGTGGACGAACCGGCCATCTCGATGACCGTCGGCACCAACACATCGCCGTTGATCGGTCGCGACAAGGGCACTAAGGTGACCGCGCGCATGGTCAAGGACCGCCTCGACCGTGAACTCGTCGGCAACGTGTCGTTACGGATCCTCCCGACCGACCGGCCGGATGCGTGGGAGGTACAGGGGCGGGGCGAACTGGCCCTGGCCATCCTGGTCGAACAGATGCGGCGCGAGCGCTACGAACTCACGGTCGGCAAGCCGCAGGTGGTGACGCGTACCATCGACGGCCGGCTCTGTGAACCGGTGGAGCGGCTGACGATCGACGCTCCCGAGGAGTACCTGGGCGCCATCACCCAACTGCTCGCAACCCGCAAGGGACGGATGGAACAGTTGGTCAATCACGGTACGGGCTGGATCCGGATGGAGTGGCTGGTGCCCGCCCGTGGCCTCATCGGGTTCCGGACGGAGTTCCTCACCGACACCCGGGGCACCGGAATCCTGCACCACGTCTTCGAGTCGTACGAGCCGTGGTTCGGCGACCTGCGGACCCGCGCCAGCGGCTCGCTGGTCGCCGACCGCGCGGGCGTGGTCACCCCGTTCGCCATGCTGAACCTGCAGGAGCGCGGCACTCTCTTCGTCGAACCTACGGCCGAGGTGTACGAAGGGATGATCGTCGGCGAGAACTCCCGCTCCGACGACATGGATGTCAACATCACCAAGGAGAAGAAGCTCACCAACATGCGCTCGTCCACGGCCGAGGAGACGGAGAAGCTCATCCCGCCGCGCCGGCTCTCGCTGGAGCAGTCGTTGGAGTTCTGCCGCGAGGACGAGTGTGTCGAGGTGACCCCGACGGCGGTACGCCTGCGCAAGGTGATCCTCGACCAGACCATCCGGGGTCGCGAGGTGGCTCGCCGCAGACACCGGACTTAGCGATGGGTCCGCACCTGGCCGCCGTGGACCGTACGCTGGCCGGCGTACCCGGTGTCGTGTCGGTGTGGTGTGGCCGCCCGTCGCGTCCGGCATACACCCGCGCCGCCGACGTCACCCACCCGGCGGCGAGCACGATGAAGGTGGCCGTGCTGGCTGCGCTGTACCGCGCGGTCGATGCGGGAACCCTCGACCTCAACGCGACAGTGAGGGTGTGCAATGAGTTTGCCTCGGCCCGCTCCGATGCGCCGCCGTACGGGTGCGACCGCGGTCACGACAGCGATGACGAGGTGTGGCAGCGGCTCGGCTCGGCGGTACCCCTGGGTTGGCTCGCCGAGCGGATGATCGTGCGCTCGTCCAACCTCGCCACGAACCTGGTGCTGGCCGAGGTCGGCCTGCCGGCGGTGCGGGAAGCTCTCGACGATGTTGGCGTACGGAGAATGGTCGTCGGCCGCGGCATCGAGGACACAGCGGCGGCGGCGGTCGGCGTCGCCAACGAGGTGACCGCGGGCGACCTCGCGACACTCTTCGCCGGGCTCCTGCTGGGCACGGTCGCCTCGACCGGCTCGTGCACGGCGATGCTCAAGACCTTGGCCGCACAGGGGTTCCGCGACGACCTGGCCGCCGGCCTGCCGCCCGGCACCCGCGTCGCGTACAAGAACGGCTGGATCGCCGGCGTACGGCACAGCGCCGGCATCGTCTTCCCGGACGACGCGCCGCCGTTCGTGCTGGCGGTCTGCATGAGTACCCCACTGGCGGTCAACCGACAAGGCGACGAGGCATGTCAGATCGTCTCCGGGATCGCCGCGGCCGCCTGGGCCGACCGGTCAATCGAGCAGGTTGCCCCGTAGGTCCGCCAGGGTCGGTTCATCCAGACCGAGGCCATCGCGTAGGTAGGCCGCCATGTCGCCGTACACACGCTCGGCGGCGGCGAACGCCTCGAGCAGGTATTGGGCGCGGGCCTCCAGCACGGGGAGCACGACGCTGGGATCAGGCACCCGGCCGTGCAGTCGCCCGATCACGTACGCGATCCCGGGCTGGTTGAGGTCGGTGGTCCGCAGGTAGTCCTCGGCGATGACCGCACGGTCGACGCCCAGCGCGGTCAACAGGACGGCGGCGAGCCAGCCGGTCCGGTCCTTGCCGGCCGTGCAGTGGAACAGCAGCGGCAACGTGTCGACCTCGGCCATGAGGCGCAGAACGCTCCCGTACGCCGCCCGGGCAGCGGCCGACGTGGCGAGCCAACGGTAGGCCCCGAGCATCCGGTCGACCAGCTCATCCCGGTCCAGCGGGCCGTACTCCGCGATCAGGCTGGTGTCTGCGCGGATGACGGCGGTGACCGAGGCGAAGAACTCGTGGTCGGGATCGGCGAGGGGCAGCGCGATGAGACGGCCGGGCGGCGGGGACGGGAGCCGGTCGGGGCCGATCATCTGGATCTCGTACTCGGAGCGCAGGTCGACCACGCAGGAGAGTTCGAGCTTGGCGAGCATGTCGATGTCCGAGTCGGTCAGCCGGTTGAGAGCGTTGGCCCGGAACACGAGTCCCCGACGTATCCGCCGGCCATCGATCGTGGGCAGTCCGCCCAGGTCCCTGGCGTTGGTGGCGTTGACCAGTCGCAGCGTCATCGGTGATCCCCTCGCCAGCCGTTCCGGGCTGAACCGTAGCCGACGTCGGTGGTCTGCCAAACACCAAGTGGGGACGAACTCACGTGTCGGGCCCGCGAACCTGCCAAGAACCGCTCGCAGGCTCCGGGCCTCGCTGTCGCTCGATCCCTCGCGCTCGCGCTGTACTGGTGAGCGGCGCAGCGCATAGGCTGCACGCTGCGGAGCCAGCACAGTGTGAAGGGACGGGACCGTGGTCAGTCTGGGTGCGTTGCTTGCGGGCAGCGAACCGACGTTCACGTCCGGTAGCGAAGCGGTCGTCAGCGTCGCCGTCGCGACCCTCTGGGCGGCACCGGACCGGGTACGTGAGGTCGACGAGCCGGCCCTGCAGGTCCCGTCGCGGCCGCGCGACTGGATGGAGGCGATGTCGCCGGACGACCGCGCGGACCTGCGCGGCCGGACACTGACGCAGCTACTGCTCGGCGAACACGTCAAGGTGGTCGGCGTACACGACTTCTGGACCCACGTCGTGGCCATGAATCAACCCAACTCGGTGGATCCGGAGGGTTACCAAGGTTGGGTTCCCACCGATCAACTCTCCACATTGGATGGTATCCACGCCGCCGGGATCCGGGTCGCCGCCCGGCACCGTGAAAGCGACGAGGCCGAGGATCGTACCGGCATCTGGCACGTGGTCACGGCGACCGCGACGGCACTGCGGGACGACCCGGACGCCGCACTGGCTGTCCCCGGAGTCACCTTCGGCACCCGCCTCATGGCACTCGGCGCGCCTCACGACGGCTGGGTCCCGGTCGCCGTCCCGGGTCGGTTCGAGCCGGCCTGGGCGATCGAGGACGACATCGCGGCCATCCCGCCCACGCCGCCGGACGACCCCGCCGAGGTGCTCGAATGGGCCGACCGGCTGCGCGACGCCCCGTTCGTGTGGGGCGGCTCGTGCGCGTACGGAGTCGACGGTCCCGGCCTGGTCCATCTCACCTGGCGCCGGTTCGGGGTGGTGCTCCCGCGTGACGCCAAGGGCCAGGCCACGGCCACCACGCGCGTTCCATTCGGACAGGAACGCCCCGGCGACCTGTACTTCTTCGCCGGCCCTAATGGTGAGGTCGCCCATGTCGGCTTCGTGGCGAGCGGCTCGATCGGGCAGACGCGTCAGGTCCTGCACGCCGACGAAGAGCGCGGCGTGGTGTTGGAGGAACTGACCGGAGCCCGCGCCGACAGCCTGTTGGCGGCGCATCGGGTCGACTGACCGTTCCGCAGGCGGTGCAAGCAGGGGCACCACAAATAGGGGGCGCGCCCTATTGGCGGGTTACCAAGGCCCGGCGCTTCTCCCGCCGCGTGCCGAGCAGACTAGCCGCGGTCGTAACGACGAGCGTTGACACGATGACAAGAAGCGACAGCCAGATCGGGATGTGTGGCGCCCATCCCACCGGTTCGCCGCCGTTGATGAAGGGCACGTTGTTGTCGTGCAGTGCTTCCAGCACGAGCTTGGCGCCGATGAAGCCGAGCACCACCGACAGACCGAACGACAGGTAACGCAAGCGCTCCAAGAGACCGCCGAGCAGGAAGTACAGCTGACGCAGCCCCATCAGGGCGAAGACGTTGGCGGCGAGCACAAGGTACGCCTCGGTGGTGAGCCCGAAGATCGCTGGAATCGAGTCGAGCGCGAAGATCAGGTCGGTCGTTCCGATGGCAATCATGACAACGATCAGGGGCGTGAACATGAACGCCCCGTCGACTCGCGTGTGCAGGCTCGCGCCGTCGTACCCGCGGGACATGGGCAACACCCGTCGGCTCCATCGGATGAGGGCGTTCTGGTGGTACTCGGTCTCGTCGGCCGACCCGACGCCGTTCATTGCAAGCCGAACGGCCGTGACCAGGAGTATCGCGCCGAACAGGTAGAAGACCCAGATGAACTGGCTGATCAAAGCGGCTCCAGCGGCGATGAACAGGCCACGCAGGACCAGCGCGAGCACGATCCCGACGAGCAGGACCTTCTGCTGGTAGGCCCGGGGTACCGCGAACCGGGCCATGATGATCACGAAGACGAACAGGTTGTCCACCGACAGGCTGTACTCCGTGATCCACCCTGCCGTGAACTGAGCCGCGAATGTACCGCCCGCGAAGATCCACACGCCGAGCGCGAATACCATGGCGAGAGTGACGTACGCCGTGACCCACCTGGCGCACTCGCCCATTGACGGCTCGCGTGGACGCCGACCGACGACGACGAGGTCAACCGCGAGGGTGACCGTGAACCCCAACAGAGTCAGAAGCCAAACCCAGATTGGCACGTTCACGTCACGACCTCCGCAGTCACGGGTGCGGCAGCCGGCCGATCGGGGAACGGACGCGACTGAAGCACGCTAGTGATCCGCGAAGGTCTCTTCCGCCGTTGGATGCAATCCAGCGACCGGCGGCACCGGGTCCGACTCGGGCCGAACCGTGCTGACGACACCGCCGCGGGGGAGTACTCCCCTTCGTATGACCACCATTGTCGCGTACGGCTGGGCGCATGCGCGAATCGGCCCTCGATCTATGAGACCCGGGTCTCAGTATCGCGCCACCCGACCGGTTTTGTTTCTTCCGGGCCAGCTCACACGTGGTGCCGGGTTCCGGCTCAAACCGTCTCATCTAGGAACCTAGGCCGATCGCGAGGTCGGGATCGATGATCGCCGCCAACGCACGAAGGTCAACGCTGACCGCTGCGAATCGTGCGTCGACGCCGGTCTTGCTTGTCCCACAAACTTCGCAAACCAGGCGGACCCGAAGTGTTGATCGGCAGTCTCCGAACGAAAGCGCCTCGCCAGGGCAGTCGCGTTCGGAGAATCCCGATCATCTGCCTGCACCCGCATCCGTGTCCCGCACCGCAGGCCGGCCGGGTGGCCGTGGCAAGCTGCCGGCATGGTTCTTGAAGTCGCCCTTATCGACGTCGTCCCCGGCCAGGAGGCCGCGTTCGCCGCCGCGTACGCGAAGGCACGGCCGACCGTCGCGACCACACCGGGATGTAGGTCGGTACGGATGACCAAGGGAATCGAGACGCCGTCCCGATTTGTCCTGCTGGTCGAGTGGGACTCGATCGAGGCGCACACCGTGAACTTCCGGGACACGGAGCGGTTCGGACGGTGGCGCGGCCTCATCGGTCCGTACTTCGCGAACCCGCCCCGCGTCGAACACTTCACTGACATCGACTGACCCGTGCAGCCGATGACTCTGTACACCGCCGACGGTGTATACATCGACGCGGCCCACGATCCCGGACCGAGCGAGCTCGCCATCATCGTGGCGCACGGCTTCACCGGATCCTGGCGGCGGCCGGCGCTGCGTCGCGTCGCGCGCGTCTTTAACCGGACCGGCGGCGTCGTGAGCTTCGACTTTCGCGGGCACGGCCGCTCAGGCGGTCACAGTACGGTCGGCGATCTGGAGGTGCTCGATCTCCAAGCGGCCGTGGACCGGGCACGGGAGCTTGGATACGCCACCGTCGCCACCGTCGGCTTCTCGATGGGGGCCTCGATCGTCGTCCGCCACGCCGGAACCCGGAAAGCCGCGCTCGCCGCCGTGGTGGCCATCAGCGGACCGAGCCGGTGGTACTACCGGGGTACCGTACCGATGCGCCGCGTGCACTGGGTGATCGAGCGCCGGCTCGGGCGGTTGGTCTCCCGGGTGGCGCTACGGACGCGGATCGATCCCACCGGCTGGCCGATCGTCCCCGAGGCGCCGGACGAGGTCGTCGATCGCATTTCCCCGGTACCGCTGTTGGTGGTCCACGGCGACTCGGACCGTTACTTCCCGGTCGAGCACGGCGAGCGCCTGTACGCCGCGGCGGCGGAGCCGAAAAGGCTCTGGCTCGAGCGCGGCTTCGGTCACGCCGAGAACGCGGCGTCGGACGAGCTACTGGAACGCATCCGGGACTGGATCATCCAGGCCGCCCGTACGGGTCGCGCCTGATACCGCACTTACGACAGATACGGCCGTACGGGCACCCGGTACTTCTCCGCGAGATCGCGCTTGAGCTCGGCCACGCCCGTGTTGCGTCCGATTCGCGGTGAGTACAGCATCGAGCTGATGATCGCAGCGGATGCGCCCGCCTTCAGGTACGCGTCGGCGATGTGTTCGACCGTGCCCGCCCCGCCGGACGCGATGACCGGCACGTTGACCGCCTCGCTGACCAGTCGAGTGATCTCCAGGTCGTACCCCAGATGGGTGCCGTCCTGGTCGATGCTGTTCACGCAGATCTCGCCGGCGCCCAGATCCTCGGCTCGGCGGACCCACTCGACGGCGTCCATACCGGTCATGACCCGGGCGCCGTCGATCGCGACCTCGTAGCCGCTGGGGATCGCCGGCGTCGCCGGCACCCGCTTGACCTGCGTGCTCAGCACGACGCATTGCCGCCCGAACTCCCGCGAGCCCTGGCCGATGATCTCGGGATGGCGCACAGCCATCGAGTCGATGCTGACCTTCTCTGCGCCGGCGTCCAGTGCCCGGTGCATGTCGGCCACAGACCGGATGCCGCCGCCGACCGTGAGCGGCACGAACACCCTTCCTGCCACCGCCTTGACCGTGTCGAGGTCGAGCGGTCGGCGTTCCACGCTGGCGGTGATGTCGTAAAAGATGATCTCATCGATCTGGTCGTCGTACATGGCGGCGGCCACCTCGGCGGCGTCACCGACCTCGATATTGTCCTGGAACTGGCGCGCCTTGGTCACTTTGCCGCCGACGACGTCGAAGCAGGCGATCAGCCGTCGCGTCAACATGCGCCCACTCCGTCTAGAGTGGACACATCCAGAGTGGCGAAGCGATGCAGCAGGCCGAGGCCGAGAGGTCCACTCTTCTCAACGTGGAACTGGGTGGCCATGACCGTGCCGCGAGCAACGATCGAGCAGAACTCGACGCCGTACATCGACGTGGCGGCGACATCCTCGGACCGCTCGGGTACTGCGTAGTAAGAATTCACGAAGTAGAAGTGGCCTGGCGACGAAAGCTCGGCGACGAACGGGTGCGAGGAGCGGCGGGACACTTCGTTCCAACCGATCTGCGGGACGCGTACCTGAGTCGCCGGGAAGCGACGCACCCGACCTGGCAGCCAGCCGAGGCACGCGGCGTCCTCCTCCTCGCTGTGCTCGAAGAGGACCTGCAGGCCGACGCATACTCCCAGGAAAGGGACGCCCGCCGCGAGCACTCGCTTGCCCAGGAACTCGGGCCATCCGCTCGCGGCCAACGACGCCATCGTGACGCCGGCCGACCCGACGCCGGGCAGCACGAACCGGTCGACATCCTCGGCCTGCTCGGGTTTGTCCACCAGACGGTTGGGCAGACCCAGCCGGTCGAGCGCGTACGCGACACTCTGCGCGTTACCCGTCCGGTACGAGATCACCCCTATGCTCACGGCTCAACGGTATCGGTTACCCGGGCGGACCCCGACGGCGAATCTCACGCCGTGGTCATGTCGCGTGCGAGGAACACTGATGCGCGGCCGTCAGGACACGATCGCGGAGTACACCAGCTGGCGCAGTTGCGGCCGCAGTGGGTACACAGTGGACGGTAGGAGCTGGGCGAATAGCATCGCCGTCAGGTCTTCCATCGGGTCGACCCAGAACGTCGTACTTGCCGCGCCGCCCCAGTAATACGTCCCCTCACTGGTGGGAAAGTGGCCCGGTATCGGATTCTCGACGACAGCGAATCCCAGTCCGAACCCGATCCCGTCGAGGATGGTCTCGGCGAACCCACCCGTGGACAGCCCCCCCAGGTCCTTGCCGTCGGGAAGGTGGTTACGGGTCATGAACCTGATCGTGCGGGGACCGAGCAGACGAACCCCGTCGAGTTCCCCTTCACGCAACAGCATTTGCGTAAAACGGTGGTAGTCCGCAGCCGTGGTGATGAGTCCGCCGCCGCCCGAATGGAGGTCCGGCTTCTGAAGGGCACGCCGACCCAGGGCATCGAAACGGTAGGCCTGACCGGTCTCGGCACTCGGCGCGTAGAGAGCGGCCAGGCGGTCCGCAGCGGACTGGTCGACCCAGAATCGGGCGTCGGTCATGCCGAGCGGACCGAATATCCGCTCGTTGAAGAACTCGCCCAGCGTCTGGCCCGAGATCACTTCGATGAGCCGGCCGAGGACATCGGTCGCGACCGAGTAACCCCATGCCGAACCGGGCTGGAACAGCAGCGGCAAGCCGGCCCAGGTACGGCACGCGGTGGCGAGGTCCACCCCCAGCGGGAGGTCCAGCTCGTATCCGGCGGCCCGGTACAGCGCGTCGACGACCGAGGTCTGGAGGAACCCGTACGTGAGGCCGGAGGTATGGGTCAACAGGTGCCACACCCGGATCGGTTCCATCGCCGCTACGGTGAACGGACGCAGGATGGACCCCTTGTCGTACACCCTCGGGTTGGCGAACTCGGGCAGCCATCGACTGATCTCGTCGGTCAGCTCGAAATGGCCTTCTTCCCACAACATCATCGCCGCTACCGACGTGATCGGCTTCGTCATCGAATAGATTCGCCACAGGGTATCGTTGGTGACTGGTCGACCGGCTTCGATATCTGCCTGACCGTACGTCGAGACGTGGGCGACCTTGCCGCGGCGGGTGACGACGATCTGCCATCCGGCCAATCGGCCATCATCGACGTAGCGCGCGAAATGCGAATCCATCCTGCGCAGCCGGCGCTCACAGAGCCCCACGGCACCAGGTTCGGTGCCCTGCTCGATCGTCACGCGGCGGAGCCTACCGCGCGGCATGGACGACGGGAATGCCCCGAATTGGACGTACAGCGGTGCAGATCCGCAGCATTCGACCGCTAGCGTAGATGGAGACCGCCACTGCTCGTAAGCTTCTCGCGTGACGAAGGCCACTTGGGTCAAGCTCGCGGTCACGTCGTTCGGCTCGGCCGCACTCTTCGGTCTGGCCCAGCTGGGCGTCGGCCAGGCGTTGTCCATCATCGACGTCGGCGCCGACGTTACGTCGCCGAACGACGATGCGCACCACCGCTTGACCGCCTGGCTCATCTTCATGTTCGCAAGCGCGGTGCTCGGCGGCGTCGCGGTTGGCCGGCGCAACATCCGGCGCCGACTGTCCATTGTGACCAGACAGGTGCCGACGGTCATGACGTTCGGGTACCACATGCGGTCAGCCGTCTCGTACGCCCGTGCCCCACTCGCGCTCGGCATGGCTCGACTCTGCGCCATCATCTGCTCGGCCCTTGGGGCGGCGGCCGCGTTCCCATTGGTCTGGGTGCCGGCCCACACGGCAGGCGGCTCACCCACCGGCTCGTCCGGATCGGCGCTCACGCTGACCGCCCTCACCGGGCTCGCCGTCGGCGTGGTGCTCGGCTTCAGCGCGCTCACCGTCACCCCGCTCGCGGTCGGGCTGGCCGTCACGATCGCCTGGGTGTGGATGGCCGGGCTCGCATCGGTGTTCCTTGCCGTCGGCCAGACCCAACCGTTCGGCACTCCCCGGCTCGCCGTTCTGGAGTCGCCGACGCCGGTACCCGCCGGGCAGTGGTGGCTGGGTCCGTACCTCATGGTCGCCATCGCGGCGGTGCTGGGACTCCTCATCGCGGCCGGGACCCGGTGGCTCGGCGCCGGCCGCGTCGGTATCGCACTCTCCGGCTTCTCCGGTCCGGCGCTGGTCGGCTCGGCTTACGTCGCGACCGCCCTCGAACCGGGCGGCACCGGCGTCAGCGCGACATCGACGTACCAGGCCTCGATCCTGGCGGCTACGGCCGGCCTGCTTGCCTCGGCCACGGTCGCGATCCCCCCGTTGCGCAAGGCCGCCCGGCCGCAGGCCGACGTTGGGCCGGCTCTCGTGTCGGGAACCGTGGTCGCCAGTCCGGCCCGGCCGAGGGCGGCGATCGAAGCAGGGGACGGAACATACGCCCCACGGCCACGACGCGAACCCGTCGTGATCGAGTCGAAAGCGTCGCCGGCCCGGCCGCTCCGGCGGGATTCCGCCGGGTCCACCGAGGCGGAACCCGACTGGCTTGCCACGTCCAGGGCGAGGGCGGCGGAGAAGGCGCGAGCCGAGGAAGTACGCCGGGCACAGGCCATCCGGCAGGCAGAGGATGCCCGCAAGGAGCGGGAGGCGCAGGCTGCCCGCGAAGCCGAGGCCGCTCGCCTGGAGCGGGAAGCCGAGGCCGCCAGGCAGGCCGAAGCCGCGCGCCAGGCCGAGGCCGCGCGTCAGGCCGCCCGCGAGGCCGAGGCTGCACGCCAGGCCGCCCGCGAGGCCGAGGCCGCTCGTGAGGCCGAGATGGCCAGGCGGGCCGAGGCCGCCAGGCAGGCACGAGAGGCCGAGGCCGCACGGAGGGCTGCGCCGAAGGAGGCCCGCGCCACCAGGGCTGCCGCCCGGGCGGCTGCGAAGAAGGCTGCGAAGGAGGCCGCCGAAGCGATGGCGGCCGAGGTCAAGGCTGCTGCCGACGCGAAGGCGGCCGCGGCCAAGTCCGCCCGGGACGCGAAGGTCGCTGACGCCAAGGCTGCTCGCGACGCCAAGGCCGCCGAGGTGAAGGCGGCCGCCGACGCCAAGGCTGCTCGCGACGCCAAGGCCGCCGACGCCAAGGCTGCTCGCGACGCCAAGGCCGCCGACGCCAAGGCTGCTCGCGACGCCAAGGCCGCCGAGGTGAAGGCGGCCGCCGACGCCAAGTCCGCCGCCGCCAGGTCCAAGGCGCTCAGGTCCGTTGAGCCGGCGGCTGCCGCCACGGCGCCGTCCACCGGTACGGCCACCGAGAAGGCCGCAGCCGCCACAATGACCGCGGTGCAGCAGACCGCCGCCGATAAGGCGCTGCGCGGCCGGCAGCGTCGGGCGGAGATACGGATGCAGCGAGCCGCAGCCGAACGGGCCGCCCAGGAGCGCGCAGCCGCCGCCCGCGCTGACGCGGCGAGGCTCAAGGCGGAACGGGAGGCGGAGGAACGGGAGGCGAGGGCGAGCCGCCGTGGCAAGGACGTCCTGCGCAAGCGGGAGAAGGAGCACGTCGACTGGGTGACGAACCTGGTGAACCTGCCGCACGATCCTGAGCTGAAGACGCGCAAAGGCGGCTGACCTAGGTAACTTTGTGGCCCACATGGGGCCACGACACAACATGACCGACGCGTCAGCCCTCGACGACGTGACCCTTGCCGATGACAACCACGCCGCCCTCGGAGACGGTGAAGCGCTCCCGGTCACGCTCGGGGTCGACGCCGATCTCGGAGCCCTCGGGGACGATCACGTTCTTGTCGAGGATCGCGTTGCGCACCACCGCATGCCGTCCGATGTCCACGCCCTCCATGAGCACCGAGCCGTCCACATGGGCCCATGAGTGCACCCGTACGTTGGGCGAGACGACGGAGTTCTCCACCAGTGATCCGGAGATGACGGCGCCCGGAGAGACCATCGACCCGATCGCGCGACCGAGCCGTTCCTGCCAACCGTGGACGAACTTCGCCGGCGGCCAGGGCCGGTTCTCGGTGTAGATCGGCCAGTCGTAGTTGTACAGGTTGAAGATCGGATGGATCGCGATGAGATCCATGTGCGCCTCGTAGAACGAGTCCAGCGTCCCCACGTCTCGCCAGTAGCCGCGGTCCCGGTCGGTGCTCCCCGGCACGACGTTGTTCTTGAAGTCGTAGACCGCGGCCTCACCCCGCTCCACCAGCATCGGGATGATGTCGCCGCCCATGTCGTGCTTGCTGGCCGGGTTGCCGGCGTCCTTGGTGAGCGCCTCGGTCAGCGCGGCGCTGGTGAAGACGTAGTTTCCCATCGACGCGTAGATCTCATCCGGGGCGTCGGCCAACCCCACCGCGTCGTTCGGCTTCTCCCGGAAGGCCTGGATGCGCTGGCCTTCCTCGCCGACCTCGATCACGCCGAACTGGTCGGCCTCGGCGACCGGCTGCCGGATGCCCGCGACGGTCACCCCTGCGCCGGACTCGATATGGTCGGCGACCATCTGCGCCGGATCCATCCGGTAGACGTGGTCCGCGCCGAAGACGATGACGTAGTCGGGGTTCTCGTCGGTAATCAGGTTGAAGCTCTGGAAGATGGCGTCGGCCGATCCGGCGAACCAACGCGGACCGAGCCGCTGCTGCGCAGGTACGGGCGTGATGTAGTTGCCCAGCAGGTTGGACATCCGCCAGGTCTTCGTCACGTGCCGGTCGAGCGAGTGCGACTTGTACTGGGTCAGTACGACGATCTTCAGGTAGCCCCCGTTAACCAGGTTGGAGAGCGCGAAGTCGACCATCCGGTAGAGGCCACCGAACGGTACGGCCGGCTTCGCGCGGTCGGCCGTAAGCGGCATCAGGCGCTTGCCCTCACCACCGGCAAGCACGATCGCGAGCACCTTGGGAAGGGCCATGAGCCGACGCTAACGACCGAACCGGACGCACACCAGCGCTACGCCCCAGTTCGGGTGACTACTCTGCGGAGCGTGGCCATGCGCATCGATCTGCTCACTCGCGAGTACCCCCCGGAGGTCTACGGCGGCGCCGGTGTGCACGTCGAGTACCTCGTCCGCAGCCTGCGTCCGCACGCCGACGTGCGGGTACGTTGTTTCGGCGGCGCCCGATCCGAAGAGGGCGTCACAGCGTACGCCGAGCCTCCTCGCCTCGCCGGCGCCAACCCGGCCCTACGCACGCTCGGTGTCGATCTCGAGATGGCCGCCGCATGTGCCGGTACCGATCTCGTGCACAGCCACACGTGGTACGCCAACCTCGCCGGGCACATCGCGAAACTCCTGCACGGGGTACCGCACGTGCTGACCGCTCACAGCCTCGAACCACTGCGCCCCTGGAAGGCCGAGCAGCTCGGCGGGGGATACGCGCTGTCGTCCTGGTGCGAGCGGACCGCTGTCGAAGCCGCCGACGCGGTGATCGCCGTGTCGGCCGGAATGATGCGCGACGTGCTCGCCGCCTACCCGGTGCTCTCGCCGGACCGGGTGCACGTCGTCCATAACGGGATCGACACCTCGCAGTACTCGCCCGATCGAGGTGTCGACGTGCTCGACCGGCTGGGCATGGATCCCACCCGGCCCAGCGTCACGTACGTGGGCCGGATCACCCGCCAGAAGGGCCTGCCATACCTGCTCAGGGCGGCCTGGTCGCTCCCGCCGGAGGTGCAGCTCGTGGTCCTCGCCGGCGCTCCGGACACCCCGGAGATCGGTGCCGAGGTGGCCCGGCTCGCGGCCGAGCTACGCCAACGGCGGGGCAATGTCACCTGGATCCAGGAGATGCTGCCCAAGCACGAGGTGATCCAGGTGTTGACGCACAGTACGGTTTTCGTCTGTCCGTCCGTGTACGAGCCGATGGGAATCGTCAACCTGGAGGCGATGGCGTGCGAGACCGCCGTCGTCGCCACGGCCACCGGCGGCATCCCGGAGGTCGTCGTCGACGGCGTCACCGGCCTCCTCGTCCCGATCGCGCAGGCGACCGACGGCACCGGCACGCCACTGGATCCGGACCGCTTCGTGGCCGACCTGGCCGCGGCGATCAACGCTGTGCTGAGCGATCAGGCTCGGGCGGTGGCGATGGGCCGAGCCGGCCGGCAGCGCGCGGTCGAACACTTCTCCTGGGACGCGATAGCCGAGCGGACGCTCGAGGTGTACGAGCTCGCCCGGGAACGGTGAACCTCACCCCAACCCACCGCGACGGGCAGAATGGCGGGTGTGATGACCGGACGGATTCCCATCGACGAGGTCACGCCGCTGCTGGCGTGTGGCAGCCATCCGGCGAAGGCGGTGGTCGGTGAGTCCGTGCCGATCTCCGCCATGGCCTTCCGGGAGGGACACGACGCGCTGGGCGTCAATGTGGTGTGGGTCGGGCCGGACGGCCAAGCGCGCCCGTTCACCCGGATGACCAGAGAGGACGGCACCGACCGCTGGCTCGCCACGATCCGACCGGACGCCGTCGGCATGTGGTCGTTCATCATCGAGGCGTTCGCCGACCCGTACCTCACCTGGCATCACAACGTGACCGTCAAGCTCGAGGCGGGGCAGAGCGCCGCCGATCTCGCCAACGACCTGGCCACTGCGGCGGCCGTCCTCGACGCCGCGGCCGACATCGTCCCAGCCGACCGGGCCAAGGAGGTGACCGAGGCGGCGGCGGCCCTTCGCGACACCACGCTGCCGGTGTGGCAGCGTACGGCGCCGGCGCTGGACCTGGCCGACCTGCTCTGGCAGTACCCCGTACGGCACCTGGTGACCGCGACCGAGCCGGCCCGCATCTGGGTGGACCGTACCCGCGCCCTCTTCTCCGCGTGGTACGAGATGTTCCCACGGTCGGAGGGGGCCGAGGCGGCCCGCGACGGTTCCCCGCTCAAGCACGGTACCTTCGCGACGGCGGCCAAGCGCCTGCCCGCGATCGCGGCGATGGGCTTCGATGTCGTGTACCTGCCGCCGATCCACCCGATCGGTCGGGTCAATCGCAAGGGACGCAACAACGCCCTCGTGGCGCGGCCCAACGATGTCGGTTCACCGTGGGCGATCGGTTCCGTCGAAGGTGGACACGACGCGATCCATCCACAGTTGGGTTCGGCCGCCGACTTCCGGTCGTTCGTCGCCGCCGCCGCGAAGGTCGGGCTCGAGGTGGCGCTGGACCTGGCGTTGCAGTGCGCGCCGGACCACCCGTGGGTGAGCGAGCATCCGGAGTGGTTCACGACTTTGCCGGACGGGTCGATCGCGTACGCCGAGAACCCGCCCAAGAAGTATCAGGACATCTATCCCCTCAACTTCGACAATGATCCGGAGGGCCTGCGGGCCGAGATCCTGCGCGTCGTCCGGCACTGGGTGGGCCAGGGTGTGAAGATCTTCCGGGTGGACAACCCACACACGAAGCCGCTCGACTTCTGGAACTGGCTGATCTGGGAGGTCAAGCGAACCCACCCCGACGTCCTCTTCCTCGCCGAGGCGTTCACCCGTCCGGCCGTCATGGACGGCCTCGGCACGATCGGGTTCACCCAGTCGTACACGTACTTCACCTGGCGTACGACGGCCCGCGCGATGCGTGAGTACTGCGAAGAGCTGGTTGCCGCGGCCGACCACATGAGACCGAACTTCTGGCCGAACACGCCCGACATCCTGCACGAGACCCTGCAGCACGGCGGGCCGGCGATGTTCAAGATCAGGGCTGTGCTCGCCAGCATGCTGAGCCCGTCGTGGGGAATCTACGCCGGGTACGAGCTGTTCGAGCACGCCGCCCGACCGGGGGCCGAGGAGTATCTGGACAACGAGAAGTACCAGCTGCGCCCGCGGCCGTGGGCGGCCGCCGAGCGCGCCGGTGAGTCGCTCGGGCCCTTCCTCACCCAGCTCAACCACATCCGCCGGAACAACCCGGCGCTGCACTGGTTGCGTAACCTGCGCTTCCACGCGGTCGACAACGAGGCGATGCTGTGCTGGTCCAAACGCGACGACCCGACCGGCAACACGGTACTGGTCATCTGCTCCTTCGACTCGCGTAACGCCCACTGGGGAAACACCACATTGGACATGCCTGCGCTCGGGTTGGACTGGCACGAGCGGATGCGGGTGCACGACGAGCTCACCGGCGCCGAGTTCACGTGGGGGCAGCACAACGCCGTACGCCTCGACCCGTACGGCGAGCCGGCGCACATCTTCACCGTCCACCGCACGTCCGCGAGGCCACCGGCATGACGCTGGAGCTGATCACCGGCAACGTGCACGACCCACATGGACTCCTTGGTCTGCACGAAGGTAAGGTCCGTACCCTGCGTCGCGGAGCGGCCGAGGTCGTGGTGGTGGCCGATGGCGAACGGTATCCGGCGACGCGGATCCAGAGCGAGGGCGTCTTCGAGGCGTCGGTGCCGCCGTCCGTCACGACGTACCGCGTAGAAGTGGATGGGGCCGTCCTCGACGACCCGTACCGGCACCTGCCTACCCTCGGCGAGTTCGACCTGCAGCTCATGAGCGAGGGCCGGCACGAGCGACTGTGGACGGTGCTCGGCGCGCAGCCACGTGACGACGGAGTCGCCTTCGCGGTATGGGCGCCCAACGCGCAGGGTGTACGGGTGGTCGGCGACTTCACCGGCTGGGGCCCGCACGACGGCTGGCCCATGCGGTCGATGGGCTCCAGCGGAGTCTGGGAGCTGCTGGTACCGGACGCCGAACCCGGGCACAGGTACAAGTACCGGATCCTGGGTCGGGACGGCATCTGGCGGGAGAAGGCGGACCCGCTGGCCCGGTACGCGGAGGTGCCCGGCCAGACCGCGTCCATTGTGTACCGTTCGGAGTACCGGTGGGGTGACCAGGCGTGGCTCTCGCGGCGGGCGGCCGGGCAGCCACACCAGGAGCCACTGAGTATCTACGAGGTTCACCTCGGATCGTGGCGACCGGGGCTGTCCTATGTGGAACTTGCCGACCAGCTCACCCGGTACGTCGGCGAGCTGGGCTTCACCCACGTGGAGTTCCTGCCAGTGATGGAGCACCCGTTCGGAGGATCGTGGGGTTACCAGGTCACCGGTTACTACGCGCCGACGGCGCGGTTCGGCGAGCCGGACGGGTTCCGGCTCCTGGTTGACCGTCTACATCAGGCCGGCATCGGCGTCATCCTCGACTGGGTGCCGGCCCACTTCCCGAAGGACGAGTTCGCCCTCGCCCGCTTCGACGGCACGCCGCTCTACGAACACGCGGACCCGCGCCGCCGGAATCACCCAGACTGGGGAACGTACGTGTTCGACTACGGCCGCCCGGAGGTCCGCAACTTCCTCGTCGCCAACGCGCTCTACTGGGCCGAGGAGTTCCACGCCGATGGCCTGCGGGTGGACGCGGTCGCCTCGATGCTCTACCTCGACTACTCCCGCAAGGATGGGGAATGGGCCCCCAACGTCTACGGTGGACGCGAGAACCTCGACGCGGTCGCCTTCCTGCAGGAGCTGAACGCGACCGTCTACAAACACAACCCGGGGATCCTGATGGTGGCCGAAGAGTCGACCGCTTGGCCCGGGGTCACCCGGCCGACGGATTCCCACGGACTCGGCTTCGGCTTCAAATGGAACATGGGCTGGATGCACGACACCCTCGAGTACGTCGTGAAGGAGCCTATCTACCGCCAGTACCACCACAACGAGATGACCTTCGCTGCGATGTACGCCTGGAGCGAGAGCTTCATCCTGCCGATCAGCCACGACGAGGTGGTCCACGGCAAGCGGGCCCTCGCGGCGAAGATGCCGGGCGACTTCTGGCAACGGCTGGCCAATGTCCGGGCGCTGCTGGCCTTCATGTGGGCCTTCCCGGGCAAACAGTTGATCTTCATGGGCTGCGAGCTCGGTGACGAACGGGAGTGGTCGCAGGAGCGCGGGTTGGACTGGTCGCTTCGCCACGACCCGCCCCACGCGGGGATCGCGCACCTGGTAAGAGACCTCAACGCCGCCTATCGATCGACTCCGGCACTGTGGACACGCGACACCACGCCGGAAGGCTTCTCCTGGATCGTGGGTGACGACGCGGGCAACAACACATTCGCCTTCGAGCGAATCGGCTCCGACGGGGAACCTCTGGTGTGCGTGGTGAACTTCGCGGCGATCCCGCACGAGGCCTACCGGCTGGGTTTTCCCCGCGAAGGCCGTTGGCGGGAGTTCCTCAACACGGACGCGACCGTGTACGGAGGCTCGGGCGTGGGGAACCTGGGCGTGGTACATGCGGAGGCTCACCCGTGGCACGGCCAGCCGGCGTCGGCCTCGCTGCGTCTCCCCCCGTTGGGTGGTCTCTGGCTCCGCCCCGCGTGATCACTCCGCGAGCAATGCACGTTTGTGGTTGCCCTGGCAACCACAAACGTTCACCGCCCTATCCAGACCAGCCGGCGTTGATCAGTGCCTGCCGGATCTCCGCGGCGATCCGGTCTGCTTTGTTACGCAGGGCGAACGCCGGATAGCGAAGCACAACGTATCCATCGAGCTCGAGCGCGTTGGACCTCACCGCGTCGTCCCACATATGAGCCACCAGCATGTGGTGCGCGCCGTCGACCTCAACCGCCACCCGCCAGGGATCGAAGGCCGCGTCCAGAAACCGCCGCCGGCCTTGGCGATCAACTCGAAGCACCTGTCGGCTCGGCGTCGGCAATCGGTAGCGCCGGCATATTGCCAGAAGCTCCAGTTCGCCGAGGCTATGTGAGCCGCCCGCGCAGTCTCGCGCTGTGCTCAGCAACAGCGCCCGCCGATTGGCGTTAGGGATCATCGCGACTTCCCGATCCACCTCAGTCAGCGTCACCAGTCGCTGCTGAAAGCTGGCGGCGATCATCAGCCGCGCTTCGTTATCACTTCGCGCCCACCGGACCGCGTCAACGAGGGAACGCCCGGCAAGACTGACTGGCGGGTACCGGCCGTTCCGCACCGGGTCAGGGAGCAGCCGGGTGCGGTGAATCACCGCCCCGGCCACGGCGTTCGCCCTTCGTCCGACGGGAACAAGGACGTGAATATCGCTCTCGTCGAGGGATAGTCCCCAGACGAGCAACGCGCTGAGCCCACCGAGACAGACACCGTGCCGGTGGTCCGCCCCGGCGGCGAGAACAGCGATCCACCGACGTTGGTTGTGGGTAACCGATCCCGTATGGGCGACGAAGACTCCGCGGTACGCCCGGCGCCAGCATCCAGACTCAACTCTGTGGCGCAGCGCCATCGGGGACAGGTGACGCAGCGCCTGCCGTCGCGTGATCACGCCATCCTGAACCCGGAGCAACCGGTCAAGGGGATCCACGCACATCAGTGTGCGGGAAGTGGCGTCGGATGAGTTTGGACCTGTGGATAAGTCATCCACAGTGTCAGAGGATTCATGACCAAGGTTGTGGTAGCCCTGTCGATGTCGCTGGACGGCTACATCGCAGGGCCGGACGATGGGGACGAGTTCCCGCTCGACAGGGGCGGCGAGCCGCTTCTCGACGAGATACAGGTCTCGGTGGTCCCGCTGCTGCTCGGTCGTGGCGTCCGGCTGTTCGACCACATCGACGAGCCGGTAACGCTGGCGGTTGGCCGCGTGGTCGACGCGCCCGGCGTGACCCATCTGCGGTATCGCGTCAGGTCACGACCGTGAGCGTGGTCCAGGCGCCTACGTGGATCCGGTCGCCGACGCTCAGCGGGGTCGGCTCGTTCGGCTGGAGCGGATCGGTGGCATCGTTGAGGTAGGTCCCGTTGGCGGAGCCCAGGTCGACCACGCTCCAGCCACCGTCGGGGCGCGGGACGAAGAGGGCGTGCGCGTGGGAGACGCCTGCGTCCTCGGGTGGCCCGGTCAGGTCGATACCGGGCTCGATCCCGCGCGACCGGCTCCGCCGTCCAATGAGGACTTCGGTGCCGGCGAGGGTGAACCGTCGTTCGGGACAGAACGCGGGAAACGACACCGCGTCACCGCCGGCGTCGGCCCGCATCCGGTCATAATACGAACGATCCGCGATGACGACGACGCGCCATGTCGGCGGAGCCGCCGGCGTCAACGGAGCCGCCGGCGTCAACGGAGCCTCCGCGGCCGGCGGGGACTCGGCGAGGAAGTCGTGCCCGCACACCTCGCAGAAACGGCCGTCGCGAGGCGTCGAGCACTCGGGGCATGTCTCGACGGGAGCCTCCGGCGCCTTCTCCGCCTCCACCTCCACGGCCGCGATCGGGGCGCCGATGGCGGCACCGCACTCGTCGCAGTAATCCGTCGCCACCGATACGTGGCCCTTGGGACACGTTGGCATCGTCACTCCCCTGCCGAACTCTTCACCCGGACCGTCTTGACCGAACGCACGTTGGCCAGCTCGGCGTCGACCCCGGCGACCTTCTGCTTGAGGCGTATCGTGCCGGTGCGGGCGTCGACGACATCGACGACCTTGGCCAGCAGCTTCGCGGTATCGGTGTGGCCCGACTCCTCGGCGAGCTGGACCGCGCGGCCGAGCTTGGCGGTGGCCGTATCGACATCGCCCGCCTCACGGGCGGCAAGCCCTTGCTGAATCGCGTCGGCGAGCTCGGCCTGTCCGGTGTAGTGAGCTACCCGTTGATTGATGCGAGTGGACAGTGCGGTGTCATCGGTCCAGATCGCCCGCACCAGTGACTGGGAAAGCACCTCGTCGCCGACGACGAGGCCGACCCGGGCGGCAAGCATCTCGTCGCCGACTGCCCCGGCCGGCACATGGACGCTGAGATGGTAGTCGCGGCTCTCCGCTCCCCACGCTCCGAGCGGGTACTCGCCGATCCGGGGGTTCACGTCGCGCCGCCGCCCGGTGAGGTCGTCCACGACCGGAAAGACCTGCTTCACAAAGGAGATCGAGGAGTCCGCCGGCGTCCAGAGCCGGAGCTTCACCTCGGCGTACGACTTCCCCATCGCAGCCTCGGTCATCGAGCGGAAGTCCTCGACCAGGTCGGCCGGGTCGGCCAAGCCGTCCGCGGTGCCGAGCAGGGCCGAGGCGATCATGCGAAGCTCCGTCCCGCTCCAGTCGGCTCCCACCCCGCGGCTGTCGCAGAGGAACCGACCCTCACAGGCGTTCAGGATCGCGGTGAGCTGTTCGGCGGTCTCATGCTGGTTGCGTCCGTCCGTGAGCAGGATGGCGTGCTTGACGTCCGAAGTGGACGATGCGAACAGTGTGCGGGCGAGGTCGAGCCACTGCCCCATGGCCGTACCACCGGAGGCGGAGAGTGCCGACACCGCCTGCTTGGCTGCCGCCCGGCTCGAGGCTGTCGCCGGTACGAGGCCCGGATGGTCAGGGTAGGTCATCGCGGCGTGGTTGCGGCCCGAGACCACGGCGAACGGTACGCCGTCTGGAAGCGCGTCGATAGCGGCGGCGGTGGCCCGTTTCGCCTCGGTCATCTTGGTCGGTGGATCGGCCATCGAGCCCGAGCAGTCGATCAGGATGACCTGGGCGGACGTCGGAGCGGCAGCCGTGACACCGGACGAAGTCACGGTGATGACGGCGTCGACCACTGTGGAGTCCGCCGGCAGGTACTCGTTCTGGAACACCTCGGCCTCGACTGTCATCTCGCCTCGCCTCCGCGCTCGGTCCGCTCCTCGGGCCTGGCGGCCCTGCGATGCTCACTCGCTGTCGGCTCGGTCATCTCTGCTCCTCTGGTACGGGCGGGTAGGGCAGGACCGCGGCCGAGATGTTGTCCGCACCGCCTGCGTCAAGAGCGAGCCGGACGAGTGCCCGCACCGTCTCTAGTGGACGCAGACGCGGCGTGGCCGCCGCCAGATCGGCCGGTTCCGGTCGGTACTTGAACAGTCCGTCGCTGCAGACGAGCACGCGCCCCGGTCCGGTGGGCGTGTAGCAACGGACGTGCGGGACGGTGTCGGTGGCATCGGCCCCTAACCACCGGACAAGCGCGCCGACGGGCATTCCGTCGGGAACCGGTACTCCCTGGACCGCGGCCTGGCTGGCGACCGAGTCGTCGACGGTGAGGCAGGCGGGTTGGCCGCCGGAGTCGGGCAGCCAGTATGCCCGGCTGTCGCCGATCCAGCCGACGGTGACCGCGTCCAGGGCGACCACGGCGCAGACGAAGGTGGACGCCGGGGGGTTCGGGCCCGGCTCGGGCCCGGCGGCCAGGGTCGCGGCCGCCTGGGCGGCCTTGGTCGCGGCGGCGATGGCCTCGGCCGGGCTGAGCTTGCGGGTCAATGCGCCCACGATCGTCGGCGCCGCCGCGTCGACCGCACCGTTCGACGCCTCGTCGGGTCGGGTGGACGTCGAGACGCCGTCGCAGACGATCGCGATCATGGTGTCGGCGAGCCTGCCCAGCGCTACGGCGTCTTCGTTACGGAGGTGGCGCAGCCCCCGGTCGGTGACGGCGGCGATCGTGCCGAGGTCCAGTTCGGTGCGGTCCTTCGCGCGTGCGCGGCGCTGACCGCAGTTGTCGCAGTAGCCTTCGACCCCGAACGAGGTTCCGCCGCAGCCCGCGCAGGCGATCACGGGGTCCGACGAGGTCACCCACCGTCCGGCAGCCGAGGGCGTCACGCCGACGACGGTGCCACCGGCCAGATCTTGGCCGCACGCTTCGCAGAACAGATCCGCGTCGCCCACCGCGGCGCCACACGCCGGACACACGCCCACTACAGCACCGTCTGCGGTCGGACGGAGTTGGCGAGGTCCACGAGCCGGTAGCGCTCCTGCGGATCGGTCTCCAAGCTGGCGAGGGTCCGGTAGGCGCGCTCCAACCCGAGGCGGATCTCGTTCTCCCGTAAGGCCTCGCCGAGGAACCGTACCCGGGCGGCTCCTTCAGGGCGCGGCGCGCTCCTGGCGGCGAGGGTGGAGCGGATCACGTCGGGCCATGGGACCGACGGGCGAGGATCCACAGTGGATCCGGTCAACCACCCGAGCGCCTTCTGCAGCATCTCCACCACCAGTCCGGTCCGGCGGGCGGTGTCGAGACGAAGCTTCTCGAGCCGGGCCGACGCGGCAACGAGATCCGCCTCCACGAGTGCCGTGTCGGTCGCGTCCACTGTGGCCCGTACCGCGGCGATCTGAGCGGCGATGTACTGGCTGGAGATCTCCGGCACCTCGTCGAGGATCGCGATCGCGTCCGCCCGGTCACCGACGGCAAGCAGGGCACGGGCGAGCCCGAAGGCGGCGCTCACCATGGCGTGGTCCACCCGCCATACCCGGGCGTACCGGCGGATGGCGCCGTCGTTGTCGCCGGCGAGCTCGCACGCGGCCGCTAGTGCAAGCCGGGCTGCGGGTTCGCCCGGTAGAGCCGAGTAGACCGCGTCAAAGGCCGCGACCGCGTCGTCGTATCGGGCCGAGGCGAGGGCGATCAGCCCGGTGTACCAGTCAGACCGCCAGTCGTCCGGGTCGGCCTGGGCGAGCGCCGCCTTGGCATCCTCCGGTCGGCCGGCGTCCACCAGCGCCCGTACCAACCGCAGGCTCACCTCCACACTGGACATCGGCGCGGACTCCAATGTGGTCACCGCTGCGGCGGCGTCCTCCCCGCCGAGAGCGGCGAGGAATCCGGCCGCCGGGTCGGTCGGGTCGACCAACGGCACCGGCAGCGCGGCAGCGACGGTTTGACCGTCGATGCCGTCGGTAGCGAGGAAGGTACGCCGTTCCGGAGTGAACTGGGTCGAGGGCGACGGGCGGGCGACGCCATCGGCGGCACTCAGGATCTCGCGCAGCACGCCGGTCGCCTGCTCGGCCAGTTCGGCCGCGGAGGCGAAGCGCCGCACCGGATCCGGATCGGTGGCCCGTAGCAGCAGTCGGTAGAACGACTCCTGCTCCGTGAAGAGTGGAACATCGGCGGGGTCGGGCAGGCTCGCGGCGTATCTGGTCGAGAATCCCCCGAAGTCGAAGCTGAGCACAGCAAGGGTTCGACCGACGGTGTAGATGTCGGAGGCGGTCGACGGGCCCTGCCGCTGGAGTTCGGGTGCCTGGTAGCCGGGAGTCCCCCACAGCGGTGATGTCTCGTCGTCGACCCGACGCACGGCCCCCAGGTCGATGAGCTTGAGCTGCTCTTCCGCGTGGATGACGTTATCCGGCTTGAAGTCGCAGAACAGCAGCCCCCGGTCGTGCAGGTAACCGAGCGCCGGGAGGATCTCGATGCCGTACGCGAGGACCCGGTCCAGCGGCAGGGGGGCCCGTTGCCCGTCCGCGCCGGTGTGGGTGAGCGCCAGATCTTTCAGCGACCGGCCTCCGACGTACTCCATCACGATGTATCCGACCATCACGCCGGTGTTCGGGTCGGGATGCTGGGCGAAGTCGTGGATCTTGACGATGTTGGGGTGATCGACCTCGACGAGGAACCGGCGTTCGGCCACCGCGGCGGCCATCGCGTCCGCGTCGCCGGTGTTGATCAGTCCTTTGAGGACGACCCAGCGATCGGCGCCCGAGTCGCTGATGTTGCGGTCCCGGGCCAGGTAGATCCAGCCGAGGCCACCGTGGGCAATGGCGCCGAGGATCTCGTACCGGCCGTCCACCAACTCACCCGGGGAGAGGCTCGGCACGAACGAGAACGGCGCGCGGTCCTTCGGACAGAAGCCGACCACCAGGCCCGGCTTGCCTGCCCGGACGCGGCCGACCGGGCCACCGCAGGCGGCGCAGAACCGCTGCGACTCGGGCACGGACGGGTCGGCCAGCACGGCCGTCGCCGGGTCGCGCCTCGGCACGGGCGGGACCAGGACAAGGTCGGCGCCGAGGTGGCCCCGCGCACCGGTACGCGTGCCACTGGTACGGGTGCGGCCGGAGCCCCGCCTCGATGTGGTCGCGGAGGCGCCGACGGTAGCGCCCGCGGTCACATCCAGAATGACGCCGGCCTGGGTGGCCGCCTGTGTGGCGTCGGGGCTGCGGCGGGGCTTCGGCGCCCGCCCGCCCTTCCCGGTGCTGGTCGAGGTGGCGGCGATCGTGCGCTTGTGCCCGCACTCGTCGCAGTACCCATCGGCCGCGTAATGGCCGGCGCAGCCGGTCCGGTCACAGGCATCAGTCATTCGGCTTCGCCTCCGCGCTCGTTGCGTACCTGCCACCCCACGCAGACGCTCCGCTTCGCTCCACGTCTCCGCGGGGACCCCGGCTCGGGCCTGGCGGCCCTGCGATGCTCACTCGCTGTCGGCTCAGTCATTCCGCTTCGCCTCCGCGCTCGTTGCGCTCCTCGGGCCTGGCGGCCCTGCGATGCTCACTCGCTGTCGGCTCAGTAACACCGCTCCTATCGGCGCGGCCGATCACGTCGGCAAGGCTCGACTGGTAGGCGTGCACGGCCCGGGTAGCGGCGCGCAGATCGCACGGGGCGGTGTAGAGCAGGTCATGGGCCGCGGCGAAGAGACCGCCGAGCCGGCCGTCCTCGGCGAGACCACGGGCGATCGCCTTGGCCCGGTAGGCCTCCAACCGACCGCGAAGCTCGTTGCGCCGGGCGAGCAGGCCGTCGGCGCGCGCCCGCAGCTCGCCGGCGCGCGCCAGTGACCGGTGCGCCGATGCTTCCACAGTGGACATGTCGGCCGCGAGCCCCCGCCACCGAACGCCGTCCGCCTGGGCCAGTTCGCGGATGGCGTCGAGGTCGGCGAGCCGGCCCCGCAGCACAGCGGCGGCACCGGGTACGGGACCGAGGCCTGGATCGGCGACCTTTTCGCGCACCTGGGTGTAGACCGACGCCACGGCCTCCTCCGCCGCCGCGACCTCGTCCACGATGGCGGCGAGTGCGGCCCGACGCTGCGGGTACGCGTCGCGTACCCCCGCCACCTCGTTGAGCGCATCCCGGGCTCCCGCGACCGCCGCCCGCAAACCCTGCAGGCGCGACTGGGCGGCGTCGGTCAGCCGACCACCGGGGGCCGCCGCGAGCGGATCGGCGAGGTCAAGGCGCTCCACCTCGGCCGCGGCCTGCTTCACCCGAACCACCAGATCCGGCTCGCCCAACTGGGCGGCGAGTGCCACGACCGCATCGACCTCGGCGCTCGCCTCGACGTATCCCGCCGCCACCGCATTCGCGCTGGTGTCCACATCGGAGAGTTGACTGAGGACAGCCGCGCATCGGCGCTCGGTCCGC
>JBKPDY010000048.1:0-11869 GCA_046728155.1 Actinomycetota bacterium | reverse complement strand
GCCAGGCAGCAACCGGCCCAATGACGGGCTCAATAGCGAGCGGGCGACCAGGTTCAGCTGCAAGCCGATCCGCGATTCGGCCGGGTGGCAGGGCAGCACTCTGGGCTAGCCAACGACGCCGGAAAGAGTTCGATCGCATGGATCCTTGGTCGGTGGCGCTCGGGGGACCACCTGTCATCGAGGCATCAGAGCCAATTGAACATCATCCTGGGCCTGGAGTAGTCGGGCTCGACCGATGAAATTAGCCGCCTGCGGCCTGGCCGTGCTAGTCGCATTTGCATTCATTCTGAGCGAGTCATCGCACTCATTTGCTGTGGACCCGCGCCAGTGGCACCTAGCCTTCCTTCGCATCGAACAGGCAAACACGTTCAGCGCGGGTCGCGGCGTCACTGTGGCAATAGTCGATTCAGGAGTGGACGAACGGCATCCGGACCTTGTGGGCCGCGTCCTATCCGGAGCTGATCTGGCTTTACCTGCACATTCCACTGATGGTCGCATGGATTTTGTAGGCCATGGGACCGCGATGGCCGGGCTCGTCGCTGCGCATGGTTTGGCTCGGGGGGTAGCGCGCGAGGCAAGTATCCTACCCATTCGTGCTCTGCCCGATATCCAGGGCGCGATCGGAGGGTCGCCAGATACAATTGCGGCTGCCGTCGACTGGGCTGTACTGCATGGTGCGAACGTGATCAACATTTCAGCTGGTGAGGACGTAGGAAGTCCTGCCGAACAGGCTGCGGTTGAGCGGGCGGTGGAACACAACGTGGTTGTCGTTGCGGCCGCCGGCAATCGGCCCGAGACCGCAAGAGTCTGGTATCCGGCTGCCTATCCGGGCGTGGTTGCGGTTACGGGCGTTGATCGACAAGGAAACCATGCGGCCATATCCGTGACCGGCCCCGAGGCGGTGATCGCTGCGCCCGCGGTCGACATCTTCTCCACGGATATTCGAACCGGAGACAATTCTGGCTACAGCATCGGCAACGGAACCAGCGGGGCGGCGGCGATCGTGTCGGGGGTCGTTGCGCTGATCCGGTCGAAGTTTCCAAAGTTGTCGGCCGCCGAGGTAGTACACCGCCTCACAGCTACCGCGGACGATCGAGGATCGCCGGGCCGTGACCCTGTCTACGGGTACGGGATCGTTGACCCGGTGAAGGCACTCACCGCCGATGTGCCGCCGTTGACTTCGCAGCCGACATCCGTTCCAACCGCGACGGCGCATACTGCTGCCGGCAACGGTAGCCATACCAACTCCTTCGTCTTGATCGGCCTAACCGCCGTTGCCGTGGTCATCATCATTTCTGTGGCATTTGGGATGCGCCGACGCGAGAGCTGACCGCCGGCCCTTCTAGCGCGCCACTATCCATTGTGGACAATGCAACCGCCGAAGCTGTGGCCACATCACGCTCGCCATAGAGCCGTCGAGTCTCCCGTCCCGACTGGATCGACGTGACCGGTGGCGAACGCCTCGGGGGCCAAGCCATCCATGCTTCCACATGCCGGGACTTCCGCAGCAAGATCGGTGTCCCGGTACCGAAAACGACTCCACGCGTCGCTTCTGATGCGCTAACCCCGATCATCGCCACGACGTCCCGAGATGTGGACTCCCGAGGAAACTTCGCGCACACACCGCAGGCGGCACACTTCGTATCGACACCGTCGTTACACAGGAGGATCTGGCACAATCACCGAACCGCCCCGCGGTCCACAACAGGTTCCGTTCCGATCGTTTCGCCCAGCAGCGGCTCGCCACGATAAGTTCGCCTTCGACGTCGGGCACCTCTGAGACACCGATGCCCTGATCGTCTCCCACCGGCATACCCGAGCCTGCTCAAGCCGTGTTGAAGAAGATCTGCTTGATCCGGTGCTGGGCGTTGGGTCCCGTGGTCGGGGCGGCCGGTCCGTTGGTGAAGAGGAAAGTGAGGTGGTGACCGGCGCCGTCGCCCCAGCTGTACCCGGTCGAGCCGGCCGCGCCGCTGCTGCCCTCGTATGTCCACTGTGCTGTTCGGTCGGCGCCCAGCGCGCTGATCCGGGCACTCGTCATCTGGTTGGCGGTGAGCAGCTTCAGCCGGTTGTCATTGCCGAGTGGCCACGCGGTCAATGCTTCCTGCGCGTACGCCTTGTCGTCGGACGGGAATGTGATGGGGTCCCACGCGCCGCCGGCGGCGACCGCGCGGGGCTGGCCCAGCGCCGGGTTGCTCAGCCGGAGCAGTAGACCGTCACCGACGTTGTTGAAGAACCGGCAGTACGTCGATCCGGCTGCGCCGGAGCAGCCGACGAGGACGAAGTGAATGTCGTAGCAGCCGTTGCAGCCATACAGCATGTGCAGCGTGCCGCCCGACTCCTCGAGCTGATCCAGGCGCTCGATGTCGCGCGCCGCCCACGCCGCGACTGCGGCCTTGGCGTACACCTCGGCGGTGGACGGATAGGAGGGCGGCGTCGATGTCATGGTGGCCTGGGGCGCCGTACCCAGGATCGTGTTCCCGGTGCCCCCGCCCCCGCCGCCAGCGCCATGATCCTTGGTACAGGCCGCGAGTGCCAGGGCGCAGGCGGTCGCGACGAGGGCCGCCACGAGCGTACGGGCGACTGGGGTGCGGGACATTGCTGCGTCCTTCCGCGGGCGTCACCCGAGACTAGAAACGCACCGCCGCACTGTCTCGTCACAGTCGCAACTCCGACGGCGCCTCCGTGGTCATCAACCGGAGTCCGCAATGGCCGTCCGAAACCCTAACGGTGCCGGGAGCGGGACTTGAACCCGCACGCCCTTTCGGGCAGACGCTTTTGAGGCGTCCGAGTCTGCCATTCCTCCATCCCGGCGAAGCGTGCACCAGGATAGCTGATTACGCTGAGCCGACGGGCGTCGCACATCTGATCATGTTCGTTGGGGGTTGGCCGTGACCGAGGGGCAAAGCCGCCGGGTGCTCATCGCCGAGGACGAGGCACTCATCCGGCTGGATCTCCGCGAGATGCTCGTCGAAGAGGGCTATGACGTCGTCGCCGAGGCGGGCGATGGCGAATCCGCGTGCAAACTCGCCGAGGAGCTGCGACCCGATCTCTGCATCCTCGATATCAAGATGCCCATCATGGACGGTCTCGTCGCGGCCGAGCGGATCGCGGCCGAGCGGATCGCGCCGGTCATCATCCTGACCGCGTTCAGCCAACGGGACCTGGTCGAGCGGGCCCGCGACGCCGGCGCCATGGCGTACCTGGTCAAGCCGTTCCAGAAGAGTGACCTGGTACCGGCCATCGAGATCGCCCTCTCCCGCTTCGCCGAGCTGCATGCGTTGGAGGGCGAAGTGGCGAGCCTCTCCGACCGGCTCGAGACCCGCAAGCTCGTCGAGCGGGCCAAGGGCACCCTGATGACGGCCTTCGATATGCTCGAGCCGGACGCGTTCAAGTGGATCCAACGCGCGGCGATGGACAACCGGATGACGATGAAGCAGGTCGCCGAGCGGATCATCGCCGAGGATCTGGCCGGACCCGACACACAGGGCGCCCCCGCCTAGAATCGCCGGGTGAAGATCGGCCGATGGGTCGCCACCCTCCTGAGCATCACCGTCATCGTCGCGTGTGGCGGCAACCCTGGTCCGGCGCCCACCCGATCGCTCGGTCCGGCCTGGCAGGAGGTCACGCTTCCGGTGCCACCGGGCGATCGCGCCGTTGTACGCGGTTCGGCCACCTGCGGTGACACGTGGTACCTCAGCGGCTCCACGGTGACTTCGGCCGGGGCCTACAGCCCGTCCATATGGACCAGTACCGACCTGCGGACGTGGAGAACGGTCCCGATCAACCCGGTGTCGTTCTACGGCAAGCAGAACACGATCAGCTTCATCGGCTGCCGGGGCAACGTGGTCGCAGGCATCGGCTGGCAGACCGGAGGAGCGCATGGATTCCCCCGGTACAGCGGCTGGTTTCCCGATGCGGCTGGCGTCCTGCAGGAGGTGGACATCCCGTACACGCTCTTCGCGGGCCCGGCCGGGGTCAACATCACGGGTATCGCGGTGAGCGACCGCGGGTGGGTGCTCTCCGGCAACCGGAGCAGCGGAGCCGCGGCGTGGCTCTCGGCGACGGGGCAGACCTACACGATCGTCGAGGGCGCTCCCAACCTGGCCACCGACCAGACGGCCTACACGTGGGCCGGCGACGTGACCGCGACGCCGGCGGGATGGCTGATGGTCGGGGCGGTCACCGCCCGGGCAACCGGGAACCGCGACCCGGCGGTGTGGACGTCGTCCGACGCGGTGACGTGGGCGCCGGTACGGGTAGCCGGGACCCCGTCCTATGAGGACCCGCAACGGGTGACCGTCAGCGGATCGACCATCGTCACGATCGGGATGCGGGATGCCGGGTACGGGGTGTGGCGCGGCACCACCACCGGTGGATGGTCGCGAGTCGCCCAGCTCGGCTCCAACGGCGGCGGCAATGGATCCGCGACCGCGTTGGTGAGCGTCGGCGGCCACCTGTTCACGACGTTCGCCGACGAGAAGAGCTACTCGCTGTGGGAGTCGGACGACCTGGGTGGCGCATGGCGCCCCGTCAATCTGCCAGCGGCCGCGCCGTCGAACGCCAGGACCCGGACGATCGTCGTCAGCGACCAACGGCGACTCCTGCTCGTCATCGACGACGGTCACTCAACAGGGGTGTGGCTCGACCCGGACGCGGCCGCCGGGCACTAGCCCGTGTGACCTTGGCAGGGACCTCTCGTGGTCGTACGGTGTCATCACAACAGGGACTAGCCAAACGCCAGGTCATTAGTCGCTTCGGCGGCAATTAAGCACGCGACGTAACGGTTGGATCAACGGCTTCGCTATCCCCTTACGATGAGCCCGGCTCTGGGATAACGTCCGGCCCCAGACCGGCAACCCGGTTCCAAGCTTGCCGCCCATCTCCGGCACTTTTCGGTACGAAATGGGCGTCGGGTACGAACAAGGAGGAGAGGTTCCAGCCTTGAGGCAGAAACTCGTGCGGATCGTCGGCGGCGTCGCCATGGTGGCGCTCATTGCCGGCGGTGCCGCGGCGTGTAAGAAAGAAGCAAGCACCGGCGGGACCGGGGCTGGCTGCCCGGTCAGCGGCCTGAAGATCGGGTTCTTCGGCGCGCTGTCCGGCGACAACGCCGGTCTGGTCACGCCATCGCACAATGGCGCTCAGATGGCGCTGGACAAGTACAACGCAGCGCACAGCGACTGCAAGGTCTCCATGCAGGACTACGACTCGCAGGGCTCGGCCGACAAAGCGCCTGGCCTCGCCCAGGGCGCGGTCAACGACGCCAAGGTCATCGGCATTCTCGGCCCGGCGTTCTCGGGTGAGTCCGAGGTCGCCGACCCGATCTTCGAGCAGGCCCACCTGCCCAGCATCACCCAGTCGGCTACCCGGCCCGACCTGTCGACCCACGGCTGGTCGATCTTCCACCGGGGCGTCGGCAACGACTTCTCGCAGGGCCCGGCCGCCGGCCGCTACATCGCCAACGTCGCCGCGGCCAAGAAGGTCTTCCTGGTCCAGGACGACTCGGCATACGGCAAGGGCCTCGCCGACAACGCCAAGACCGTCCTGCAGCCGCTGCTGGTCGGTTCGGAGAAGGTGACCACGGGCGACCGCAAGTTCGACGCGATCGTGACCAAGGTCGTCGCCTCGAAGGCTGACGCCCTGTTCTACGGCGGCTACACCGCCGAGGCGAGCCCCTTCCTCAAGCAGCTGCGTGCCGCTGGTTGGAAGGGCCTGTTCGTCGGCGGAGACGGTATCTACGACGACAACATGCTCAGCGCGACCGGTAAGGCCGACGTCGAGGGCACGATTGCAACCTGCCCGTGTGCTCCCGCCACCAAGGCCGGCGGAACCTTCCCGACCGACTACAAGGCCAAGTTCGGTGTCGACGCCGGCGCGTACGCCGACGTCGGGTACGACGTGATGAACATCTTCCTGAACGGCATCGCCGCGGGTAAGACCACCCGCGCCGACATGCAGGCCTACATCAAGGCCTACAACAAGCCGGGCGACGTCTCGGGTGTCACCTACAGCTGGCCGGCCTCGGCCAACGGTGAACTCGACCCGACCCAGGTCAAGGTCTGGTCGTACAAGGCCACCGATGGCGCGTGGGTTCCAGAAAAGGAGATCCCGAAGTCCTGACCTGATCGGACGCAGCGCAGAATGAGTCGGTGCGGTCGGCAGGGGAGCACCTCTGCCGACCGCACCGAGTTCCATCCGGAGCACGAGCGGGAGCGGAATGCACTTCAACGACCTGATCAACGGATTTCCCGGACTGACCACGTCCGGCATTTCCCAGGGCGCCATCTACGCGCTGGTTGCTCTTGGTTACACAATGGTGTACGGAGTGTTGCGCCTGATCAATTTCGCCCACTCCGAGGTGTTTATGGTCGGCACCTTCGCAGCCATCATTGCCTGGGACACCTTCGGCCTCAATCCGGACAGCCCGCAGCCGAGCGTGGGGTACGCGCTGCTGATGATCGCGGTTGGCATTCTGTTCGCGGCCCTCGTCTCCGGCGCCACGGCCATGCTGGTCGAGGTCACCGCCTATCGACCGCTGCGACATCGCAACGCCCCGCCCCTGGCCTTCCTGATCACGGCGATCGGCGCCTCGTACGTGATCTCGGAGGTCGTCGGCACCTTCACCGCCCGCACGCCATCGGGAGTGCCGGCGCTTCTGCCGCGGGAGCCGCTGTTCTCGCTCGGTCCGTGGACGTTCTTCCCGGTCGGCCTGCTCACCGTCGGCGTAGCGCTGGTGACGATGTTCGCCCTGGACTGGTTCGTCGCGAAGACGCGGTTCGGCCGCGGCATTCGTGCCGTGGCACAGGACGCCAACACGTCATCACTGATGGGTGTCAACAAGGGTCGGGTGATCCTGCTCGTCTTCCTGCTCGGTGGGCTCATGGCCGGCGTTGCCGCTGTCTTCAACGACATGCAGGTCGGTACTACCACCAACACATCCGGCTTCCTGCTCGGCCTCAAGGCGTTCTCCGCCGCCGTCCTCGGCGGGATCGGAAACCTGCGGGGCGCGCTCCTCGGGGGGCTGCTCCTCGGCCTGGTCGAGAACTACGCCGCGGCGCTGTTCGGCACCAACTGGCGTGACCTGGTCGGCTTCGTCGTTCTCATCACCCTGCTGATGTTCCGCCCGACCGGCCTGCTGGGCGAATCGTTGGGGAGGGCCAGGGCATGACGACTCCGGAGATCCTGCCGCCTGCCGAGAAACAGGAGAAGAGGCCGACCCCGCTCGGGCGGATCCAGAACGCACGCCATGGCGCGCAGGGCTGGTGGAGGCGGACCAGCTCGGCGGTCGGTGGCCGTTGGCGGTCGATGCCGCGATGGGGCCGCATCATTCTCATGCTCGCCTTCATCGCGTTTCTGTACCTGATCGCGGTGCCCGGCTTCTACCTCAACCTCGGTATCCCACTGCCCAATGGCAATTACCTACCGCTCTACACGGAGCGCGCCGACATGGCCTCGGTGCTCTTCTACTGCACGTGGATCGTCCTGCTGACACTCGGGCTCAACATTGTCGTCGGCTACGCCGGCCTGCTCGACCTCGGCTTCTTCGGCTTCTTTGCGCTCGGCGCGTACACCCTCGGCCTGCTGACATCCCCGGAGAGCAAGCTGATCACCGAGTACAACTGGTGGAAGAGTCCGTGGCCGTGGCTGGTCGCACTGCCGTTCGCCATCGCGATCGCGATGCTCTCCGGCGCGTTGCTCGGATGGCCCACGCTTCGACTGCGCGGCGACTATCTCGCCATCGTCACGCTCGGCTTCGCCGAGATGATCCTCATCGTGGCCAAGCAGCAGGACTGGATTCTCAACGGCGACAATGGCATCCCGGATATCGGCCATCCGCCCGGCAGCTATCCGGACGGCTCGCCGATCTTCAGCTTCAAAGCGCTGCCGTACTACTGGCTCGGGTTGACCGTCATCATCGGTGTCGTCTTCCTGGTCCGAAATCTCCAACGCAGCCGGGTCGGCCGAGCCTGGATCGCTATCCGTGAGGATGAGGACGCGGCCGAGCTGATGGGCGTGCCGACCTTCCGGTTCAAGCTCTGGGCATTCACGATGGGGGCCGCGGTCGGTGGACTGTCCGGAGCGATCTGGGCCGGGCAGGCGACTTTTGTCAACTCCGGGACCTTCTCGTTGCAGAACTCGATCCTGGTGCTGGCGGCGCTATTGCTCGGTGGTGCGGGCAACATCGGCGGGGCGATCCTTGGCGGCTTCCTCGTCATCTACGTACCGGAGTGGCTACGGACGATCGGCGAGATCCTCGGCCTGCCGGAGACCGTGACCGTGCTCGGCCGGCACATTGACGTGAGCGTGACCTCGCTACGCTACGCGATCTTCGGGGTGATCCTGATCGTTATGATGATCTTCCGGCCGCAGGGCATCTGGCCCAACCGGCGCCGGGCAGCAGAGTTGCGGGACCGGCAGAAGGAGGCGGTGGTCGGTGACTGAGGCCGTACCGGTCGCCGTCCCGCTCGACGCGCACGGCGGCCCTTTGCTCGAAGTGGACAACGTGACCCTTCGCTTCGGCGGCGTCGTGGCGCTCAGCGAGGTCAGCTTCAACCTGAACCAGGGCGAGATCCTGGGCCTGATCGGGCCCAACGGCGCTGGCAAGACGACCTGCTTCAACGCGATGACCGGGGTGTACGCGCCGACCGAGGGAGCGATCCGATTCCTGGGTCAGACCCTTGTCGGCCACAAGCGGTTCGAGATCACGAAGATGGGGATGGCCCGGACGTTCCAGAACATCCGGCTCTTCAGCGAGATGACCGCTCTCGAGAACGTCCAGGTCGGCGCGGACGCCCATCACCTCACGAGTGTGCCGGGCGCTCTGCTACAGCTGCCCCGCCACCGCCGGGAAGAGCGGACCGCGCAGATCCTGGCGCACGAGCTGCTCGACTTCGTCGGCATCTCGGCCCGACACGACACGGTCGCTCGCAACCTGCCCTACGGCGACCAACGCCGGCTCGAGATCGCCCGGGCCATGGCGACGAGGCCCACGCTGCTCTGCCTGGACGAGCCGGCGGCCGGATTCAACCCGGCCGAGAAGGAGTCGCTGCTCCAACTGATCCGGCGCATCCGGGATACCGGAATCACCGTTCTGCTGATCGAGCACGACATGCGGCTGGTCATGGGCGTGACCGACCGGATCGTCGTGCTGGAGTTCGGTCGCAAGATCGCGGAAGGGGCGCCGCAAGAGGTTGCGAACGATCCCAAGGTGATCGCCGCCTACCTGGGAGTGCCCGCCGATGCTGCTTGAGATTCGCGATCTGACCCTGCTGTACGGGCGCATCCAGGCGCTGCACGGCATCAGCCTCACCGTCGACGAGGGCGAAGTGGTGGCCCTGATCGGGGCGAACGGAGCCGGCAAGACGACGACGATGCGGGCCATCTCCGGCCTGCGTCCGGTCGCCTCCGGCCGGATCGTCTTCGCCGGCGAGGACATCACCCGGCTGCGGGCGGACCTGCGGGTGGCCCGTGGCATCTGCCAGGCGCCCGAGGGTCGGGGCATCTTCCCCGGGATGACCGTGCGGGAGAACCTTGAGATGGGCGCGTACATCCGCAAAGACACCGCCGCGATCAAGGAGGACTTCGACCGGGTGCTGGAGCTCTTCCCGCGCCTGCAGGAGCGGCTCAAGCAGGCCGGTGGCACGCTCTCCGGCGGCGAGCAGCAGATGCTCGCCGTCGGTCGGGCGCTGATGAGCCGGCCTCATCTGCTGCTGCTGGACGAGCCGTCGATGGGCCTCGCGCCGATGCTGATCCAGCAGATCTTCTCGATCATCACGGAGATCAACCAGCAGGGAACGACCGTGCTCCTCGTGGAACAGAACGCACAGCAGGCCCTCAGTCGCGCCCACCGGGCGTACGTCCTGGAGACCGGGCGGATCGTCAAGACCGGTACCGGTCGTGAGCTGCTCACCGATCCGGCGGTCAAGGAGGCCTACCTGGGCGTCGCCTGACTCGTCGATGTCGCGAGGAGCGAGTGGGCCATCGCAGCCTGCGCGCGGGGCTTCGTGGATTGTCGTAGGCCGGGACTAGGGTTTGGGGCGTGACCACGAACGAGCCACGGCTGCTCCTGGTGGACGGGCATTCCCTGGCGTACCGGGCGTTCTTCGCCCTACCCGTGGAGAACTTCTCAACCACGACCGGGCAGCCGACCAACGCCGTGTACGGGTTCACGTCGATGCTGATCAACGTACTTCGCGACGAACGGCCGACGCACATCGTGGTCGCCTTCGATGTGTCCCGCAGGTCGTTCCGGAGCGAGCAGTACGCGGAGTACAAGGCCAATCGCAGCGAGACCCCGGTCGACTTCAAGGGCCAGGTCAGCCTTGTCAAGGAGGTGCTCGCGGCCCTGCGCGTGCCCGTCGTGGAGAAGGATGGGTACGAGGCCGACGATGTGCTCGCGACGCTGGCCCGCGAGGCGCACGAGGAGGGCATGGAGGTTCTCATCTGCACCGGGGATCGGGACGCTTTCCAGCTCGTCCGGGACAGGGTCACGGTGCTCTACCCGAAACGTGGCGTCTCCGAGCTGACCCGGATGGACCCGGCCGCCGTGACGTCCCGGTACGGGGTCGGACCGGAGCACTACCGGGCGGTCGCGGCCATGGTCGGCGAGACGAGCGATAACCTCTCCGGCGTCCCGGGCGTCGGGGAGAAGACCGCCGCGAAATGGATCACCCAGTTCGGCGACTTCGACGAGGTGGTCGCCCACGTCGACCAGATCAAGGGCAAGGTCGGGGAGGCGCTGCGCGACCATCTCGGCGCGGTGCTGCGCAACTACGAGCTGAACCGGCTGGTCGATGACCTCGAGCTGCCGCTCGTTCCGGCCGAGACCGTCTGGCGCGGTTGGGATCGCGAGGCCGTACACCAGGTCTTCGACACCCTCCAGTTTCGCGTACTGCGGGACCGCCTCTACGAGTACCTCGAGTCGGTCGAGCCCGAGGCGGAGGCCGGGTTCGATCTCGCCGGTGAGGTGCTCTCCCCGGGGACCGTACGGGCATGGCTGGAGCGGCACACCCCGGCCGGGTCGCCGGCGGGCGTGGCGGTCTCGGGCAGGTTCGGCCGTGGCACCGGCGAGCTGACCGGGCTTGCGGTGGCGACCGGCGGGCGACCGGCCGCGTGGATCGACCCGACGCAGCTCGATGCCGACGACGACCGCGCTGTGGCCGATTGGCTGGGTGACCCTGAGCGTCCCAAGGTGATCCACGACGCCAAGCCGGCGATGCTCGCCTTCCGCGCGCGGGGCTGGTCCTTCGAGGGCTTGCACACCGACACCGCGCTCGCCGCGTATCTCGCCCGGCCGGATCAACGCTCGTACGACCTGGTCGACCTCGCGCTTCGTTATCTGCAACGGGAGCTGCGGGTCGAGGGTGCCGAGGCAGAGGGCCAACCCGCCCTGGACGGCCTCGGCGTGGACGAACACCTCATCGAGCAGAACCTCATGCTGCGGGCCAAGGCCACGCTCGACCTGCAGGCTGCTATCGACGCCGAGCTGGCCCGGGATGGGGAGGATCCGCGCCGCCTGCTCGCCGACGTGGAGCAGCCACTGTCCTATGTGCTCGCGGAGATGGAGCGCACCGGGATCGCGGCCGACACCCACTACCTGTCCGACCTGGAGTCCCACTTCGCGGCCGAGGTCAAGGCCGCGGCTCAAGCCGCATACGCGGTCGTGGGCCGCGAGTTCAACCTCGGTTCACCCAAACAGTTGCAGGACATCCTCTTCGTCGAGCTGGGCCTGCCCAAGACGAAGCGCATCAAGACCGGATACACCACCGATGCCGACGCGTTGCAGAGCCTGTACGTGCAGACCGAGCATCCGGTGCTGGAACACCTGCTGCGCCATCGGGACGTCGCGCGGCTCAAGTCTACTGTGGACAGC
>JBKPDY010000047.1:0-12000 GCA_046728155.1 Actinomycetota bacterium | reverse complement strand
CGCGAAACCGCTGATGAGATAGAGCCACCACGGAGCGGCCATCCTGGCGCCCCGGCGAACGGCGTACATACTGTCCATTGTGTCCTCCGTTGGATTACGCGGCGACGGCTGGTGGCGGTCGACGATCGGGGATGACAAGGTTGATCAGCCAGCTCACGACCCCGACGATGATGGCGCCCCAGAACGCCGACCAGAATCCGTCCACGTGGAAGGGAAGGTTGAGCAGACCGCAGATCCAGCTGACGAATAGGAACAACGCGGCGTTGACGACGAGCGCGAAGAGTCCGAGCGTCAGGATGTAGAGGATGCATCCGAGGATCTTGATTATCGGCTTGAGTACCGCGTTCACGACGCCGAAGATGATCGCCACGACGATGAGAGTCAGCACCTTGCTCAGCTCGGTGCCGCCGGTGAGGGAGATGCCGTCGAGGGCGGTGGAGACCCACAGCGCGACGGCGGTGACGAGGGTACGGACGAGAAACCCCATACGACACCTCCTCCCCGCCGCGAGCGTGGTATCTCATCGTCTGCCCGCCGGAGCCCTAATAGGTGCTAAATCGCCAAGTTTGATACGAACGCGACACGATCGCGCGAGGATCGGACCCGACGCATGACGCATCGGGAGCAGGATGGCCGATCTGGACCCAGACGAGCGCGCCGAGCTCGAGCGCCTCCGCCGCGAGGTAGACAGGCTCCGAGAGGGTCCGTCCCCGCCGGAGCCCACGGTGAAGTCGGGCCACGGGGGGGCGTCACGCAGCCTGCGATGGGTCGGCGCCGCTGCCCTCCTCGTGGTGGCGGCCCTGCTGGGAGGGCTGGCGGTAGTAGCGGTCTACCTGCGCAGCCAGGTCCTCGACACCTCTACGTTCGTCCAGACGGTCGCGCCGCTGGACAACGATCCCGTCGTCCGCAACGCCGTTGCCCACCGGATGACCGACGAGATCATCAAACGCTCCGACCTCACCGGGCTCGCGACGGATCTGGCGAACCGGCTCGAGGCCGTGGGCGCGCCCAAGCGCCTCTCCGACCTGGTCCCGCCCTTGGTGAGCGGAGTCTCGTCGTTCCTTTACGACAAGATCGACGCCCTGCTCGCGACCGAACAGTTCCAGACCGCCTTCGACACCACGGTACGGCTCGCGCACACCGGGCTCGTCACTGTGGTCACGGGAGGCGAGGGCAAGGTCATCAGCAGCCAGGCCAATTCGGTGACGATCGATCTGGGTGCGCTGGTCGGCTTGGCGAAACAGAAGCTCGTCGAGGAGGGGTACGGCATCTTCGGGAAGATTCCGAGCTTCTCGCTCGACTACACGCTGATCCAGTCCGACCAGTTGCCCAAGGTCCGTACCTACACCCGCCTGCTGGATCAGGCCGGCACCTGGCTGCCCTGGGTGGCACTGGTCGTCCTCATCGGCGGTGTCCTGCTCGCCCCGAACCGCCGTCGTGGCATCGTGCTCGCGTTCACGCTCCTCGGCGTCGTCGCGGTCGTTCTGCTCGTCGGGATCAGCGCCGCGCGAACGTACTATGTGGACAATCTTCCGACCTCGGTGCAGTCACCGGACGCGGCCGCCGCCGTGCTCAACACGATGCTCCGCTTCCTCATCGGTTCGCTGCAGACGCTCGTGGTGGTGTGCGTCATCTTTGTAGTCGGCGCGCTCCTCGCCGGGCCGAGCGTGGTCGCGGTCGGCGTGCGACGGCTCGTGAACCGTGGACTGGACGTACTGGTCCGCCTGCTCACCCGTACCGGGCGATGGTTCGCGGCGACCGGGCAGGCCCTTCGCGGCGCGTATCGCGTGATCCAGGTCCTCGTCGTGGCGCTCGCGGTGGTCGGGTTCGTCCTCGCCGACCGCCCTGGGATCTCGGCCGCCATCTGGACCACGGTGATCGTGCTCGCGGTGCTCACCGTGCTCGAGCTCTTCGTTCGGGGTGCGAGCGCGCGCGGCGCGGCGTGAGCCGTGCGACTGGACAGGTCCCAGCGTCCCCTCTTCCTGCGTTTGCTCGCGGGAATCCTGGTGTCGTACACGGTCGTCATCGGCTTTGGCGATATCGCTGCGGGCGGCCCCGTCCGGATCGCCGTCCTCGGTCTGCTGCTGTGGCTCGCCGCCCGGATGCGCGGGCTCCGCTGGTACCGGTGGTCGGTGGCCGTCGCGATCGCGCTGCTCCTGGTCGCGTCCGTGCTCGCCGTCGGGCTCGGGTCGCCGCGGCTGGCCTCCGGAGTCGTGGGCACCTGCACGTTCCTGATGATCAGCGCATTGATGGCGGCGATCGCTCGGACCGTCGTTCGCATCGGCGAGATCGACATAACCGCGGTACTCGGCGTGCTCTGCGTCTACCTGTTGGCGGCGCTCTTCTTCGCCTCGATCCACCAGATGCTGGGAGCGGCGATCCATCACTACCTCAACGGCACAGCGGAGCCGCCGTCCCCGGCCGACCTGCTCTACTTCAGCGTCATCACGCTCACGACGGTCGGCTTCGGCGACATCACGCCCGCCGCGGAGGCTGCTCGCGCTGTGGCCGTGCTCGAGGCGCTGACCGGCCAGCTCTACCTCGTGTCGGTGGTGGCAGCCGTGGTTAGCGGTTGGCGGCGTCGCCGGGAGTGACGAGCAGCGGTTGCGTGGCCCGCGCTCGCCCTCGTCACGCACCGGCCACGGCTCCGCGGCGATGCTGGGAGATCAGCCGACCGATTGCTGGCGATTTGTCCAGAACCGGTGGGCTACTGGCTATGCTGAGTGTGAGCGCCGGCGGCCCGGATCCACAGTGGATATCCCTCGTTGAACCGTCAGGCGAACGGGCTCGTGGCTAAGGCATATCAGGACGCGTCGCGTCGTTGTGTTGGTTCAGCCGAGCCGCTGTCAGGTGCGTGACGAATCACCCGTGGTGGGCATCAGCGGGATGTAGTGCTCATCACGAAGTTGTGACCGTTTTCCAAGGTGGAAACGGAATCACCTGGATCGGGCGTCTGTTGTGTTAGGGGCACAGCCGGGGGGCAGTGCAGGACTGAGGGGTTCGCGACCGTGGAGAAGATGACGAGGGCGATACGCACCGACGAGGGCGCCGAGGAGCGCGACCTGGTCGGCGTATACCTGACCGAGATCTCGAAGACGCCGCTCCTCGATGCCGCGCAGGAGGTGGACCTTTCGAAGGCGATCGAGGCAGGCCTGTACGCGGAGCACCTCCTCGATGACGACAGGATCCCCAAGGGCGTCACCCGGGTCGAACTGGAGCGCCTGGTCGCCGAGGGTGAGGACGCGAAGGACCGGTTCATCCGGGCCAACCTCCGACTGGTGGTCTCAATCGCGCGCCGATACGTCCGGTCCGGGATGCCGATGCTCGACCTTATCCAGGAGGGCAACACCGGTCTGGTCCGGGCCGTCGAGAAGTTCGACTACGTGCGGGGGTACAAGTTCTCCACGTACGCGACCTGGTGGATCCGTCAGGCGATCAGCCGGGCCATCGCGCAGCAGGAGCGCACGGTGCGCCTGCCGGTGCATCTGGTGGAGGACGTGAACCGGATGCGCAACGTCGCCCGGCAGTTCACCCGGGAGCACGGCTCCGAGCCGGAGCCCGAGCAGCTTGCCGTCGCGATGGACGTGCCGATCGAGCGGATCCACGAGCTCATGCGCTGGTCGCAGGACACGGTCTCGCTGGACACGCCGGTCGGCGACGACGGCGACACCAATCTGGGCGATCTGGTGGCGGACTCCGACGAGCCCTCGCCCGAGGATGTCGTGCTCGCCGCGCTCGAGCGGCAGCGGATCGAGGGGCTGCTCAACCACCTCGACGACCGCTCGGCCGGCATCATGCGGGCGCGGTACGGGCTCGAGGACGGGCGTGAGCACTCGTTGACCGAGGTCGCCACCCGGTTCTCGCTGTCCCGCGAGCGCATCCGTCAGCTGGAGATCCAAGCGCTGGGCCGGCTCCGGGAGCTGGCCCGGGCCGAGGGCCTCGCGGCCGCCTAGCCGGACTACGTTCGCCCCTGCTAGACCTGGCCTCGCGCGATGCGCGAGGCCAGGCTGATGGTCAGGACGCCGGCTCACACAGAGTTGCCTGAGAAAACCGTCCTTGGGCGACGGTCGCGTCTAATGTGGACGGCCGTATCCGTACGGTGGCGACATGTCGACGCTGGCGGTGCGGACCACGTCGCCCTGGGTCGGAGCGTGGATGACCTGGTTCCGCCCGACATAGATGGCCACGTGGCCGAGTCCGTCGTAGAAGACGAGGTCGCCCGGCTGTAGGTTCGCCCGCGAGATGTGGGCCACCTGGCCCCACTGTTCGGCGGCATTGTGCGACAACGAGACCCCAGCGGCGCCCCACGCGGCCATCGTCAGACCCGAGCAGTCATATGCGTTGGGACCCGCCGCGGCGTACTGGTACGGCTTGCCCAGCTGCGCGTAGGCGAAATCCACGGCGACGCCGGCCCTGCCGGAGACGGCCGGTGGCTTGCTCCCTGCGCCCGAGTACGGGCTCGGGGCCGCCGGCGCTTGCGCCCGTAGCGCGTAGAGCCGGCTCAGGCCGGATTCGATCTTCCTGCGCTGATCGATCATCTGCTTTCGCTTGTTCGTCTGGTCGGCGATCGTCGTGTTCAGCGCGGCCATCTGTGCCTGCTCGGCGTCCTGATCCTCGCGCAGGGTCTGGAGCTGCTGTTGCTCGTACCGGCTCAGCTCGGCGATCGTGACCAGCCTGTCGACCACCGTCGCCGTGTCCGGGGCGCTCACGACCGCGGCGAACTCGTTGAGCGCCGCGCCCTTGTACGCCTCGGCGGCGATCATGTCCACCCGGGCTCCGGTGGCGTCCATTCGGGCCTGGAGCGGAGCCAACCCGCGCTGCAGCGCGGCGGCCTGGGCGTGCGACCGCTTGAGCTGCTCGCCGAGCAGGTTGTACTGCTCGATGACCTTCTCGAGCTGCCGCTCTTGAGCGGTGATCTGCTGCTGGATGGTCGGCGTCGCCTGCGCCGCGGTCGCCGGGATGAGGACAGCGACGGCAACCAGGCCGACGGCCGTGCTGAACAGGACAGCCTTCCAGGCGCCATTCGTGCGGAGCGCGGGTGATAGACCGTCCGGGCACCCCGGGTACTGCGGCTGCCGTGGGTGTCTCGGTAACAAACCGACTCCATCTCCCATGGCCGCCTACCGGGTTAGCTGTCGGGTTCGGGCGGGAAGAGATGGGCGCCCTACCGCATCGGATCATTGATGCGGATTCACCCCAAGGGACCTGATGGGCCGGTGGATCCGCGTGGCGGGTCCGGTTGGGTCCCCGGTTCACTTGAGTCACGACGGTCGCAGTCGCACGCCCGGCCGTGATGTGTGATTCGGCGGCGCCGTGCCGGGTCTCCGGGGGTCGGTGACTACGTCCAGCCAGGCGCGGTCACCATAACCTCGCCGTCGTGTCCGTTGGCAAGTGCGATAAGCCTGAAAGCCGCTGGCTACCATGACGATGCGATGAATGTCGTTATCACACAGTGTCACGACGGCCCGCGGCCTGCGCAATGAGCCAGCGGTCAAAGCCGGGCGAATCCCATGGAAATTTCGGCGCTCCAGCGATTGGTGAGCTGGCTCACACCTCGTTGGCGTTGGCCGACTCCACAGTGGACGGATTCGGGCAAGCAGGCAGACACCATTGGCGCACGTCCCTACGAGCGGTGGCATACGCGACAATCGCTGAATGGTTGACCCGATCGAGGAGAAGGACCGGACTCTCGGCGCACTGCAACAGGTACTCGATGCAGCAGGACCGTACCTGCGCTCCCTGCCCGACCGGCTGGTCTACGACGCGGCGAACGAAGCGATGCTGGCCGAACTCGACGGAGCCTTGCCCGAACGAGGCATCGGCACAACCGAGGCCGTGCAGCGATTGCTGCGGGTCGGGACGGCGACCGCTACCACGTCGGCTGGCCCGCGCTTCTACCATTTCGTCATCGGCGGCTCGACTCCCGCATCCCTCGCCGCCGACTGGATGACATCTCTGCTCGACCAGATGGCTGGCATGCGAGCGTCGTCGCAGTTCGCCCACCAGGTGGAGACGACGGCGATCGCTTGGCTGCGCGACCTGTTCGGATTCCCGCAGCACTGGGGTGGAGCCCTGACCACCAGTGCGACCTTCGGCAACCTCACCGGACTCGGCTGTGCCACCCATTGGTGGGGTGAGCGCCACGGCGTCGACGTGGCGACGGATGGCATCACCGCCCTGCCGCGGCTACCCGTGCTGACGAGCGGGCTCGTCCACCCCAGCTCCCGCAAGGCGCTGCAGATGCTCGGCCACGGCAACGCCGTCGAGATGTTCGGCATCGACGGCGTGGGGCGGGTTGACCTCGACGCCATGCGGGGTCGCCTCGATGAGCTGGACGGGGCGCCCGCCGTCCTCATCGCGACCGCCGGAGAGCCGAACGCTGCGGAGTTCGACCCGGTCGGCGACTTCGCCGACCTCGCCGACGAGTACGGCGCCTGGTTGCATGTCGATGGCGCCTTCGGGCTGTTCGCCGCGCTGTCGCCGGACACCCGACATCTGGTGTCCGGTGTGGACAGAGCCGACTCGGTCGCGGCCGACGGGCACAAGTGGCTCAACGTGCCGTACGAGAGCGGCTTCGTTTTCGTACGCGAGCCGGCCAGGCTCGGGCGTGCGTTCGGGATGCCGGGCGCGCCGTATCTACCCGGTCCGGACGACCCGGGCAGCGGCTATATGCTCTTCGGTCCCGAGTCGTCACGGCGGGCCCGCGCGCTGCCCATCTGGGCGACGCTCGCGGCGTACGGGCGCGAGGGCTACCGGGCGATGGTCGAACGGCACCACGCGTTGGCGAGGTATCTGGCCTTTCAGGTGGATGCGGCCCCCGATCTGGAGCGGCTGGCCGAGGTCCAGCTCAACGTGGTCTGCTTCCGCTATCACCCGCAGGACTTCCCGGAAGACCGGCTGGACCAGGTGAACCGGGACCTCGGGGCGGCCCTGCTCGCCGACGGCCGGGTCTTCACCGGGACCACCGTCTACGGTGGACAGGTCGCGCTCCGGCCGGCGATCACAAACTGGCTGACCACATCGGCCGACCTGGATCTGTTGGTCTCCGTCGTGCTGGAGGTTGGCGCCCGGGTGGCCGCGTCGGATTAGGCCGGCCCCGTCCTGGGTATACACGCACTGCGTTACCGAGGAGGGGCGATGGCGCGGTCGGTGCGGCGGGCCCGGGCGTACCGGGAGCGACTGGTCAGGCTCCTGGCCCGCGCGCCAAGGCGACCGACGGAGTTGGGCTGGCGTTCGTGGTGGGGGGTCCTCCGCCGCACGGTCGCCGAGGTGATCGACGACGACATCACCGGCCGCGCCGCCGCACTCACGTACTACGGCATCATGTCCATCTTCCCCGGGATGCTCGTCCTGGTGGCGGGGATGGGTCTGCTGAACAGCTCCGTGACCGACGAGATCGTCGCGAACGTCCGTCAGCTCACACCGGGGCCGGCCCGCGACATCCTGATCCAGGGCATCACCGATCTGCAGCATCGGCCGACCACGTCCATCGTGGTCGCGGCCGTCGCGCTGGCGGTGGCGTTCTGGTCGGCGACCAGCTACATCGGGGCGTTCATGCGCACGGCCAACGCCATCTTCGACGTACCCGAGGCGCGGCCGGTATGGAAGACCATCCCGATCCAGCTGGTGGTCACCACGGTCACCGGCGTCCTGTTCGCCGTCAGCGCCCTGGCCGTGGTCTTCACGGGCCGCCTGGCCCAGTGGGCCGGGCACGCGTTAGGCATCGAACGGCCCATCGTGGACGCCTTCGACCTGCTGAAGTGGCCCGCGTTGGTCATCGTCGCCGGGCTGCTGATCGCGATGCTGTTCTGGGTGTCGCCCAACGCGCGGCACGGCGGATTCAGGTGGATCACACCGGGCAGCGTCCTCGCGGTGGTGGGGCTGGCGGCGGTCTCCGCCGGGTTCGCGATCTACATCTCCAAGTTCAGCACATATGGCCGTACGTACGGCACGATGGCCGGCGTCATCGTGTTCCTGGTCTGGCTCTGGCTGTGCAACATCGCCATCCTCATCGGCGCCGAGCTCGACGCCGAACTGGGGCGGGCGCGGGCGATGGCGGCCGGGCTCCCGCCCGAATCCGAGCCCTACCTACCCCTGCGTGACCTACCCAAGCTGCCCGATGACGAATCGACCGCGCTGCCGGTAGATCGCTGGCTGGACGTCAAGGAGGGGGCCGAGAAACCGGCCGCGCCCGAGGTTCCGGCGAAGTCCGTCGACGCTTGAACACCTGACGATCAACGGATCCGCCGCCGACGCGAAACCGCGCCCAGCGTGACCAGGCCGGCGATCACCACGAGACCGGCTGCCGCCAGCCAGATCAGCTTGCCCGACGCTGACTGCCCGGCCGGTACCGCCGCGATCGTACCCAGCCCCGGGGAAGCCGACGGCGAAGGCGTCGCCCGCTCCAGCTCTCCGGGCGATACGAGCCGTCCGACCGACGCGCCCGGGGCGACGCGGAAGCCCCAGTCCAGCAACGAGGCTCCCTGCATCCACATCCGGACCGGCTGATGCTCACCGGCCAGCATCGTCACGACCAGGCGGCGACCCCCCCGCTGCGCGGCTCCGACGTATGAGTGCCGGGCGATGTCGGTGAACCCGGTCTTGCCTCCGATCGCGCCCGGGTAGTTGAAGAGCAGCTGGTTGTCGTTCTGGATCTGGAATCCCTTGTGCGGTGGCTGGGCGGGAATCTGCGCCGTCCTCGTCCCCGTGTAGCGGCAGAAGTCGGGCCGGGCGAAGTCGGCCCGGGCGATGAGGGCGAGGTCGTAGGTGCTGGTCACCTGGCCAGGACCGTCCAATCCGGATGGTGTCGCCGCGTGGGTGTCGAGTGCGCCGAGGTGCCGGGCCATGGCGTTCATGTCGGCGATCGTTCCCGCCACCCCGCGCTGGCCGCCGCCGAGCCGGGCGAGTGCGTTCGCCGCCTCGTTGCCGGAGTTCAGGAGCAGTCCGAGCCAGAGTGTCTCCACTGTGTACCGTCCACCTTGGACCAATCCGACGGCGGAGCTGCCCGGCTCGATGTTCATGTCGCCCGCGGTGATGGTGGTGACCGCGGCGGGGTTCAGGTTTGGCATGACGGTCGCCGCGAGCAGCAGCTTCTGCACGCTCGCCGGGGCGAAGTAGGCATGTGGCGCACACGCTCCGAGCACTGCGCCGGTGTCGAGGTCCGCCACTAGCCAGTATCGGGCCGAGATGTCCTTGGGCAGCGCAGGGGAGCCGGGCGGGACGGCGAGCCCGGTCGTATCAAGGCCGGCACCGCCGATTACCGAAGCGGCCACCGGGTGTGTGGGCAGTGGTGAGGGCTTGGGCGGAGCGGGCGGGTACGGCGCCACCCTCACCACCGGGCACGGTACGAATGCGGGCGGCACCGTGGCCGCATTCGTCGGCGTAGCCATTACGGCCATCAGTACGGCCAAGGCCGCGACGGCACTCATAGGGGCGAGGCTATCCATACGACCGTGCCAGCGCCGCCGGAACGTACCCGGGATCACCCTTCTCCCTCGTCCAGCAGCTTCACTAGCCGGGCCGGGGCCACAGCGCGGTACGCGTCGTGGCAGATTTCGGCCATCTCGATCCAGTCGACCGTCCCGTCCAGTCGCACTCCGATCCACCCGCGGTGACCTACGTACGGCGGCCGGAAGTACCGTTGCGGATCGGCCGCGATGAGCTCGGCCTGCACGCCCGGGGCAGCGGCGCAGACCATGTGCGGGAACGTGTCGTCGTGGTGGCCCTGGTACCAGCAGGCGACGAACGACTTCTGGTCGCGGACGAACCAGGTCGGTGCGCCGTGGCTGGGTCGCTCGGTGACCTCGGGCAAGGATGTGCAGATCGCGCGGACACGGACCAACGCCGCGTTCGGTGAACTCGCCACGGGGTCAGGATAGGGGCCCGCCGGATCGTGGGCCACCAGCCCCGGCGCACCAACGCCACGAGGGCGCAGCGTTGCCGATCGATCAGGGCGTGGGTGGGTCGGTGGGACGGGTCTGCTCGGCGAGGTAGCGCTCGAGTTCTGCTCCGAGTTCGTCCGCCGTCGGAAGCGGACCGGACCGCTCGGTGAGCAGGTTCTGCTCCTCCTGACCCCGGACGAACTCGTCGTACTGTCGCTCCAGGCTGGCCACCACGGACGCGGCCTCCTCGGCCTGCGCGATCTGCTGGTCGATCTCCGCCCGGGCCACCTCGGCCGCCGCCCGCAGCGCCTCGGTCGGCAGCAGTAGACCAGTGGACTTGGACACCGCGGTGAGCAGGCGTTCCGCCGCGGCCGGATAGTCGGTCTGCGCCAGGTAATGCGGCACATGTACGGCGAAGCCCATCGCGTCGCGGCCCTGCTGCCCCAGCCTGTACTCGAGTAGGTGACCCGCGCTGCCAGGTACCTGAACGCGGCGTAGCCACGGCTCGTAGCCGGCGATGAGCTCGCGGCGCGACGCGTGCGCGGTGATACCGGTCGGCCGGGTGTGGGGGACGGCCATCGGGATCGCGTTGAAGCCGACGCTCAGCCGTACCCCGAACCGGTCCATGAGGTCGATCACAGCCGCCGTGAACCGGTCCCACAGCAGATCCGGCTCCGGGCCGGCCAGCAGCAGGAATGGCGCGTTGGACCGGTCGTACAACAGGTGCAGGGCGAGACTCGGCTCCTCGTAGGTCTCCCAGTGGTCCTCCACGAACATCATCGTGGGGCGGCGGGAGCGGTAGTCGAGCAGCGCGTCGATGTCGAATGTCGCAACGATTCGACCATCGAGCGAGGTGAGCAGTTGCTCGCGGGCCAACCGGCCGGCTCCACCCGCGTCAACGAAACCCGTCAGTGCTTGGATCAGCACCGGTCGGCCAAGGTCGGGCACATCCTCGGTGAGGTGGTAAAGGTCCTTCGGGTCGGGCACCGGTGGCTCCTCGGCGGGATAGCGGGCGCTCCCTTCATTACTACCCCACTATCCTCGTACGCGACCCGCAGTCCGTCGTGGGGCCGGGGTGGGGTGTTGCCACTGCAAGTGGCAATGGCCGCCAGCGATTCGCGGGTGCGGTCCTGGCGGCTCACCTGGTACCGTCCATTCGTGATCTCCTGAGCCTGCCCGCCGCCGCTCGCTGGAGTGCCGCGGCGCGCCGCCGAGACATTCGCGGACCCGTCGAGGGTCGTCCAGAATCGTGCACAACAGGAGGATGATCATGCCCGCACCACGTAAGGCCAAAGACACCAGCGGCGAGGCGGACGAGAAGCCGCTGCCAAAGGGCGCGCAGGCGAAGGCGGCCACCTCGAAGGCAGCCACCAAGTCGTCAGCGTCTAGGGCGACCGGATCGAAGACCGCTGGGTCGAAGGCCGCCCCCGCCAAGACCGCGCCGCCGGCCGAGCCCAAGGAAACGCCCGAAGCAGCCCCGCCCGATGAGCCGGTCGACGAGGTACCCACGAACCGCGCGGCCCGCCGGGCGAAGGGTAAGGTGGCCCAGCAGTCGCGGCCGCACGGTCCGGTTCGGGTCACCGGAAGTAAGGGTGCGGCCCACGCGCACCGGATGTGGGCCAACCGGCGCACCGGCTAACTGTCCACAAGCGACCCTTCGCGGAAACCCCGGCGCGAAGCCCGACCTGGACGGCGATGTCGCCCCGCCGCACGCCGGTCGACGCCAGGTCCGCCGGTCGACAACGCCATCAGTACGAATCCCGTGCGACGTGGACCTCTCGCTAGGCTCGCGTGGGAGCTGCGCCGGGCCGGCCGTCGCGATGAACGGACCAGGCAGCGCTGGATCCGTGCCCGCAACAAGCTCCAGGACGCGGTCGCCGGCCGCCCGTCGTGATCGCGGCTCGCGCCGTCGCTTTCCCCCCGAGATCCAACAGAATATCGAGGATGTGCAGCGGGTTGAGCGTTGTCGATATTCTGTTGGATCTTTGGGGTCAGCCTTTGACGGCGCCGCCGACGATGCCGCGGACGAAGTAGCGTTGCAGGCCGAAGAAGACGGCCAGGGGTAGGGCCATGGAGAGGAACGCGGCGGCGCCGAGGAGGTACCAGCCGCCGCCGAGGG
>JBKPDY010000046.1:0-43097 GCA_046728155.1 Actinomycetota bacterium | reverse complement strand
AACAAGCTTGGTTCTGTCTCGACCTGGCGCAGCAGGTCCAGCACCTGAGTCGTCCGAACCTCGTCGGCGAGGATCTCGGTCAGCCGGTCCAGCATCCACAATGGACCCTCCACCAGCACCACCCGGTCCACCCTCAGTCCGGCTTCGGTAGCCTCGACGGTCGGCTCGTCTGGATGGTGGAAGTACGCGGTCGTGAACCAACCGGGTACGTTAGCGAGGTTGCGGTGCCGGCCGGTGGCAAGGTCACCTAGGATCACATCGATGAACTCTGGTCGGTCAAGCAGGTTCCTGGCGAGTCCGTCCAACATGGACGCGAACCGGTTGATCGTTGCGGCGATCACCACACCACCCGAGCGCACCACCCGCCCCGCCTCCCGCCAGGCCGCCAGCCGGTCAGCTCTTTCGACGAGGTGATAGAGCGGGCCGAGCAGCAACACCGCATCGGCGCTGGCGTCGGGCCGGTCGAGGGCGCGCGCGTCGCCGAGCGTGGCCGTGATTCCCGGGAGGCCGGCGGCGACGTCCACGTGGTAAGGCACCGGATCGACGAGGTGGACGACATAGCCAACATCAGCGAGCGGACCGGCGTAGGCGCCTGTCGCACCGCCCACATCAAGCACCACGGCCGGCGGCCCTGGTAATACCCGTATCAGCACGTCCCAGGTGCGGAGAAACTCTAGCCGTCCCGCGCCAGCGAGCAATCGACCGCTCTCGCCGCCTCGGTCGTAGTAGGCCCTGATCTCTGACCGCATGCGCCGATCCTCCGACGGCCAACAACGACCGGCAACGGCATTTCAGCCGCGTCGGCGACATGTCGTGGGAGTGCCTGCCAGACCTCCGGCATCACGCCGCGGCTCGTGACCCGGTGGCAAGTTCAGCCCCGTCGATGGGCGCACCGTCATCGGTGGGCGTTGGCGATCAGCTTCTGGGCCAGCGCTGGCGAGAAGCTGTGGCCAGGGTCGCCGCCGCACTGTCCGTCCGACTCACCGGGCGGCTTGATCCACAGCAGGGCCGCCAGGCCCGGGCGGCCGGTATCCGTTGTGGGCGCCTCGCCGAGGGCCTGCCGCTCCGGGTTGCACCAGCGGCTGTGCCGCAGGTCGCGGTCGGTCGGCGGACCGAGTCCGTTGCGGGATGTGTCGATGATGAACTCCCGGCCGCCGACGTGGCGTGACAGGTCCTTCGCCCACGCATAACAGTCCATTGTGGTCTGTCGGTTGGCCACGTTGACGGAGAAGCCTTCCGCGTCGTTGACGCCCGACTCGAGTAACCGCTTGGCCATGACGCCGGTCGGGCGCCAGCCCGGGTGACCGGCGTCGAGGAACACATACTGCCCGGCCGCGGCCAGCCGCCGGACGGTGTCGCGCAGGAGGGCGGCGCGGTTGTCGTTGAAACAGGGCGCCGCGACGGCATCCGGCTCGACGATGATGGCGGCCCGCACAGGACCGAGCGCCCGGGTGATGCGGTCGATGAACGCCCCGTACGCGGCGCTGCTCGGCGCCCCCGATCGGGAACCGGCGCAATCGCGGTTGGGGATGGCATACGTGGTGAGAACCAGCAACTCCCCGCGCTGCTGCGCCAACCGCGCAACACTCGAGAGGTCGGCGAGGTCACGCGGACCGTTCAGCCACCGCGCCTGTGGGCGGCGGGTGATGGGGTCGAGCCAGCGGCCGCCATGGGCCGCCTGCCACTGCGCCGCGACGGTGTTGCCGTCGATGAAGAGCCGGGCATCGCGGAACGGATGGTGCAACGGCGCATACGCGACCGGCGGTGAGTCAAGATCACCAGCGAGGCCAACCAGCACCGCGACCGCCACCGCCAGCCCCAAGAGCCTGGCACGCCACGCGACGGCCGATCCGGTGCGCTCGGTGGACGCCATCAGCCCCATGAGAGCAGATCATCGCGGCCGCCGCCGCGGTTTCCACATGGTGGATGACGACTGAGCCGAAGGTATGGGCGCCCTACCCAGACCGAGCCGCGTACGTGCGGCGCCGGCCAGACGGCTGGGGGCGATGCCGACGACGATGAGTCGGTTGCCGCGTTGCGCCGCGCAGTGGACCCGGGGATTACTTTCTTCGACACCGCGGACGTCTACGCGCCGGGCACAGCGAGAAGGTACTTCTGTGGCGGTCGTTGCCAGCCGCATAGAGGCCCGGAATGCTGGGCAGTCACGGCTTGAGAGCGGCCGTGTCGGCAGACGACGTTGGCGGACAGGAGCCACCGTTGCAATTACACGGCGTGCGTGTGCTGGTCGCCCTCTCCGATGAAGCCTCGGCCCGTCGGCTCCTCGCCGCCGTGAATGACGCTCCGTCGTAGGCCGGGCGAGCCGACGCGTCCACCACGTACCCTTCCCGCCGCCGGACTCGAAGGTAGCTTCGACCTAGTCGAGGGTTCTCAAGCGACTTCGCCGTCGGGTGGCCGCCCGGAATGCTCGGCTACCCGAACGTGAACACGTACGCCTCGGCGCCGGGCTCGAGAAATGTGATCTCCAGGACCCGTTCGCGAACCCCGTCGTGCTCGCGCACGAGCTGGTACAGGCGGCCGTCCCGAAGCAAGCCGTTTCCACTGACATCGACGTCGACGCCGTGCGACGGGCCCGGAGCCTCGCCGTCGAGGAACACGCGGAAAGGAATCGGTTCTCTCCCTCCGGGGGACAGCACGAGATGCGCGTCGCGGGCTTGGAACCGATACGTGATGCTCCCGCCGGCCTGGTCGAGCACGGCTTTTTCACGCCCGATCGTCCATTCGCCAGCGAGGGCCCAGTGGTTGAAATGCAGGTATCCGGGCAGCTGGTAGGCGCGGGGTTCGTCGAGCGCGGCGCCATCCGCCGACGAGAAATGCGCGCTCCGCCCGTAGCCGAGATACGTCTCGGGCGTTCGCAGGTCATCCCAGTCGGCCTCCGCCTCCACGCCGAGCCCTTCGACGGCAACAAGCTCGCGCTCGACGTTCACCAGCCGCTGAATAGCGCGTTCCGATTCCTCGTAGCGTCCTTCGCCAAAGTGGTGGTCGCGGATAATGCCGTCCGCGTCGACAAAGTAGAGCGCCGGCCAGTAGTGGTTGTCGAAGGCTCTCCAGATCTCGTAGTCGTTGTCGACCGCCACCGGATAGTCGATCCCCCGCTCGGCTGTCGCCTGCCGGACGCGGTCGATCTCGTGCTCGAAGGAGAACTCCGGGGTATGGACTCCGATGACCACCAGGCCGTCATTTCGATACGCCTGTGACCACGCACGGACATACGGTGCCGTGCGCAGCCAGTTGATGCACGTCAGCGTCCAGAAGTCCACGAGGGCGACGTGACCGCGCAGCTCGGCCGCACCCAGTGGCTCGGAGTTGAGCCATTCCGTAGCCCCGCCGAGCGAGGGCAGGTGCAAATGTTCGGCCATGGTCATCTAGCCCAGCGGCCGGAAACCCTCATCTGACCGGGTCTGCGGCTGTTCCGAGGCCGCGAAGTGGCCGCCTTTGTCGACCTTGTTGTCATCGATGAGATTCGGATATGCCCCCTCCGTCCACGTGTTCTCCCATAGAGGCGAGACGAAGTAGCTGTGTTCGTCAACCAATCGAGTGTGATGTTGTCGAGGATCTCGTCTCGTGTGAGTTCACCTGTGGCGCTGGTGGTCCGGCGCAGAGCCGAGGCGACAGTGGCGCCCGCTGACGCTTCGGTCCTGACAGACATGTGGGGTCTCCTCATTCCGTCTTGAGCCGCTTCGAGATCGAGGGGGATATTCTGCCGTCCTACCGCGATCTGGTTGACGTCCTCAGCTTCCGGCCCGCCGGGGGCGTCGTGGGCGAAGGCGCTGGGAGTTGTGCCAGTTCGGCATGAACACGCGGCGGCCTGTACCGAGCCTAGAACGCCGTGCCGGGTTATCGCCGGCTATACCCGCAAATCCCGCGCCGCCCTCGCGGCACGTGGCCTTCGGAGCAGCGTTCGGTCGTTTAGTCGCCCGGCGGACGGTAGGCGATGCTCTGCGCCCTTCGGAGTGCATCCAAGGTCTCCTCGACCGTCAGGAGAACTGTCGTCGACACTGAGCGGAACGCACCGCTACCCGCCACGGTGAGCAGCGCGCTCGCAACCGAGGCGTTGTCGGGTGCTTCGGTGAGGACGTAGCCGTCGTGGTCGCCGAAAGCGAACCAGAGGCCGTGCAGTTTGCCGCCGGCGGCTTCCAGTAGCGGCCTGATCGACTCGCGGCGGTCCTCCGGCTCCTTGATCAGCTTTGCCCACGACTCTGGGGTGTAGCTGAACTTGGTCAGGTACAGCGGCATCGCGACCTCCCTGTGCTCGGACTACGGCTGATGTTCCCGCCTCAGGTAACCGAAGGCAACGGCACGGCAGCGTGTTGCCGCGGAATGCCAGCCGCGGGTCGAGGCGCAGCGGTTAGAACTGTGGACTGTTGATCCGACTCGAAGGCGCCGACGAGACATGGCGAATCGCTTGTAGGTCCTGTGCCGGCCAAAGCCGCATCGGGTGTTGAAGGCGCCAGCGGCCACTCTCTTGCCCGGCTGGCGGGTCGAGCGGCAATGTAGGCGCAGCCGACGAGGAGATGGGAAAGGGCCGACGGTGGACCAGACGTACGACGTGGTGGTGGTGGGTGGCGGTGCAGCCGGGCTCGCCGGTGCGGTGGGGTTGGCGCGGGCGCGGCGGTCGGTGTTGGTGGTGGATGCCGGGCAGCCACGCAACGCAGCGGCACCGCATGTGCACAACTACTTGGCGCGGGAGGGAATGCCACCGGCCGACCTGCTGGCGGCTGGCCGTGCTGAACTGATCGGGTACGGCGGCGAGATCGTCGTCGGGCAGGCCGAAGCCGCGTCGAGGGATGGCAATGGCTTTCTCGTCGCGCTGGCGGGCGGCCGCCACGTGCGGGCTCGGCGGCTTCTGGTGGCGACCGGCTTGGTCGACGAGTTGCCCGACGTGCCCGGGGTGGCCGAACGTTGGGGCCGCGACGTACTGCATTGCCCGCACTGCCACGGGTGGGAAGTGCGCGATCGGCGTATCGGTGTGCTGGCCACCGGGCCGATGGGCCCGCAGCAGGCTCAAACGTGGCGGCAGTGGAGCCCGCACGTGCTCCTTCTTCTACATGGCACGGCAGCGCCGAGCCTGGAGGACGCGGAGCGGCTCGCCGCGCGTGGGATCGCCGTCGTGGACGGTCCAGTCGCGGGGCTGGTCGTGGGCGGCGACACACTGACCGGTGCACGGCTGGTCTCGGGCGAAGTCGTCACGATCGACGTAGCCGTCGTCGCTCCCCGGTTCATCGCCCGTGCGGCCGCGCTAGCCTCGCTCGGGCTGGAACCGGTCGACGTACAGATCGACGGGCACACCGTCGGCAACCAGATCGCCGCCGACCCAACCGGGGCCAGCGCCGTGCCAGGTGTGTGGGTGGCCGGCAACGTCGCCTACATGCTGGCACAAGTGGTTACCGCCGCGGCAACCGGCCTGAACGCCGCCGTCGCGATCAACGCTGACCTGGTCGACGAGGACATCCGCATCGCCCTGGACGCCCATCGGCACCCACCGATTTCCCCATCGGAGACATTGGTCGCGAACGGTTCATGAACCGTCTCTCCCCGCCGAGATCACGGCCAAGCACCTGGTCCGATCGGCGAACACGAAGCCGATCATGCTGGTGCGCCTCACCGCTGCCGACAACTCCGAGTCAAGCTAACGGACATGGGCTCTGTAGATAGGGCCGGAGCAAACGACCGAGGATGACACGCAATCCCCGGGTGTCACGACAGGCTACCGAAGTCGATGTCCTTCGTCTCGACCGTCCCGGCCGTCCGCCCCGGCGCCTTGTGGTACGTCCAGTACAGGTTCGTGTGCGCGATAACCTGATCCGGCGGCGGGGCCCCCCATTCCGTCTGGTCCTCGGTCGTGTGGGCGTCGCTGACGAGTGTCGCGTCGTACCCCCTCACGATTGCGCCATGCAGCGTCGAGCGGATGCACTCGTCGGTCTGTGCGCCGGCGACCACGAGGCGCCCGATCCTGAGGTCTGACAACACGGTCTCGAGGGTGGTGTCCTCGAACGAATCGGCATAGTTCTTATCGACGAGCGGCTCGGCGTCGCCCGGAGTCAACTCGGGGACGATCTGCCACTCGTCGCTCCCTTTCGCAAGCTGCTGGTCGTTGTGCTGGACCCAGACAACCGGGACCCTTTCCTGCCGGGCCTTCTCGACGAGGCTGCCAACGTTGGCGACGACCGAATCGCGCTCGTGAGTTCCCGCTACGACTCCGTTCTGCACGTCGACGACGAGGAGTGCGGTGTGCGGCCGGTTCTCGAGTGTGGTCATGCGTCCCCCTAGCTTGGGCTCCTGTGTTCAGCCACGGTAGCCCTACCCACCGACAGAAGGCCGGACCTCGTCTCACCAGCCGTCAGCAACCGCTGCCCGAGGACGCGCGCGGCCTCCCGGAGTTCGGGGCATTTCACGATCCGGTACGGCGCGGGGATCGCCACGAGCTGCTCGGCGTACCACACCGGGTTGCTGGTACTGCCGACCAGGCGACACGTATCCGCCTCGAGCGGCTCGATCCGTCCAACTGCGCGTGGAAGGCAGCGCGCCACGGTGTCGAAGGGCGCGTCGATGACGACCTCGACCTCGTACTCCCATCCGACGGCGAGATGCTCCTCCAACATCGCGACCGGATCGAAGTCCGCGGGTGGGCTGAACGTATCGTCGAGTACCGCCACACCTCGAACCCGGTCGATCCGATAGGCCCGCCGGGTGTCGCCCGATGTTCGGCTCGCAAGCGTCGCCGCGTCGCCCGATGTTCGGCTCGCAAGCTTCGCCGCGTCGCCCGATGTTCGGCTCGCAAGCGTCGCCGCGTCGCTCGATGTTCGGCTCGCAAGCTTCGCCGAATTCGAGGTGCCGGAACTACACAGCAGGTACCAGCGGCCGTGGCGTACGACGACAGCCCACGGGTCGACCTCGGTGACCCACTCCGACCCGGCCTCCGACCGGTAACCGAATCGCACGCGTCGGTGGCTCGAGCAGGCCTGCACGAGGGCGGACGTGGTCCCGGGGTCGGGCCGCGCGGCGGCGCGGTCGGGAGCGGGTGCCGTGGTCTGGCGGACCGCCTCGGCCTGAGCCGCCACCGACTCCGGGAGGGCTCGCACGATCTTGCCGAGCGCGCTGCCGACCGGGTCGGTGGGATCGCTCGCCTGGTGGTGTCCGTCCAGTACGGCCATGACCAGGCCGAGCGCCTCTGCAGCGCTGAACATCAAGGGCGGTACCCGGAGGCCGCGGCCGACGCGGTAGCCGCCGTAGCGTCCACGCACCGACTCGATCGGAATGCCGGCCTCGCGAAGGATTCCGACGTAGCGTCGGGCGGCCCGCTCAGAGATGCCAAGCTTGTCGGCGAGCCGGTCCGCGGTGATGCCCGGGCTTCCTTGTACCAGCTCCAGGGCCAGTAGCGCCCGTGCTGTGGGGCTCGTGTCGGGCTTCACGGCATCCAAGCCCCTTGAAGTGTCGCGAAGTGTCGCGTTGCCCAGGCCATGTGCGCGGCGGGCAGCCCAGGCGCGGCGTACTGGAGCTTGATCTCACATCCTGGGAGAAACGGCCGAGGATCGGTGTTCCGGCACCAGAAAGGACGGGTGGCGACGCTTCTGATGCCTTGACCGCGGTCATAGGACCGTTTCCCGACATATGGACCTGACCCGAGGCGCCATCGCCATCGAGGCCTTGCCCGAGGGTGAAACCGAATGAGACTGACCAGCAACAGGCTCCATCCGAACAATCCGGCGCCAGAACGTCCGGAATGGAGTCTAGCGTGCGGGGCGTGGCCGACGATACGACGGATACGAAGGCTCCGATCTCACCCGAGAAGCTGACCATTGTCCCGGCCAACCAGGCGTCCTGGAATGACCTGCAGGCGATCTTCGGAACGTCCGACGCGGGCCAGTGCCAGTGCCAGCGATTCAAGGTCGTCGGCTGGATCTGGCGCGACTCGACATACGAGCAGCGGACCGCGATGCTGCGGGCGCAAACCGCCTGCAGCGAGCCCGACGCCGCCGCCACGAGCGGGCTGGTGGCCTATGTTGACGACCAGCCCGCGGGCTGGGTCGCAGTCGAGCCGCGGACGGCCTACCCCAAGCTGCGGACCTCGCGCGTTCCGTGGAGCGGTCGGGACGAAGACAAGGACGACGACGCCATCTGGGCGGTCACATGTTTCGTGGTTCGGAAGGGCTACCGCGTCGCGGCCTTACCTATCCCCTCGCCGAGGCTACGATCGATTTCGCCCGGCAGCGTGGCGCCCGCGCGCTCGAGGCCTATCCCATGATCACCCACCCCGGCAAGGAGATCACCTGGGGAGAATTGCACGTCGGGGCTCGACAGGTCTTCGAGGACGCCGGATTCAAGGAGGTCAGCCACCCGACTCTCCGGCGGGTGGTAATGCGGATCGACTTCGAACACGAATAACGACGCGTAAGCCAGAGCGGGTGGACTCTTTGTCCGAATGTTGACGTTTCCTTGACACCGCTCGGCGACCCAAGGAGCATTCCGCTCCAGCGCCATCCATGGGGAGGCACCAATGCGGCGCGCATGACGCGCGCCGTACGCGTCGGACTGCCGAGGTGACAGCATGCGGCAAATCGGTGCGCTCCCGCGGGGGCGCAAAGTAATGATGACAGTTGCGATGGTCCTCTTCGCAGCCTTCGTCATACAGGCCGAGCCGAGCCCGGCAAAAGCCTCCACACTGCAACCCGGGTTCCATGACGTGGTCACCCTGAGCGGGCTCACCAACCCGACGGTCGTGCAGTTCGCGTCCGACGGGCGTATCTTCGTCGGCCAGAAGAACGGTGTGATAAAGGTCTTCCAGAGCCTGACCGACACCAGTCCGATAACCGTTGCAGATCTGTCGACCAAGGTCGACGACTACTGGGACCGCGGCCTGCTCGGCATGGCACTCGCGCCCAACTTCCCCACCGACCCGTACCTCTACGTCCTCTACGCGTACGACGCACCGATCGGCGGCACAGCGCCGACCTGGAACGACGCCTGCCCCACGCCGCCCGGCCCCACCACGGACGGCTGCCTGATCTCGGCTCGCGTGTCGCGACTGCAGATCAGCGGGAACATCATGATCGGCTCGGAACAGGTACTCATCAACGACTGGTGCCAGCAGTTCCCCAGCCACTCGATCGGCACGCTCTTGTTCGGCCGCGACGGATACCTCTACGTCGGCAGCGGCGACGGCGCGAGCTTCAACAATGTCGACTATGGACAGTACGGCGCCAACTACTCCGGCGACCTGGCCAACCCCTGCGGCGACCCGCCGGGCGGGGTCGGCACCGCGCTGACCCCGCCCACGGCGGAAGGCGGAGCGCTACGCAGCCAGAGCGTACGGCGTACCGACGGACCGGCCACGCTCGACGGCGCAGTCCTGCGCATCGACCCCGCCACCGGCGCCGGCGTGTCGGGCAACCCGTTCTTCTCCTCGCCGGACCCCAACGCTCGCCGCATCGTTGCGTACGGATTGCGCAACCCGTTCCGCTTCACCCAGAGACCGGGCACCGACGAACTGTGGATCGGCGACGTCGGCTGGAACACCTGGGAAGAGATCAACCGAGTTATCGCGCCGGCGAGCCCGACCGCATCCAACTTCGGCTGGCCGTGCTATGAGGGAGTCTCCCCGCAAGGCGGTTACCAGGGCGCCGGCCTCAATCAGTGCTCGTCGCTGTATTCGACCCCCGGCTCGGTCATCGCGCCCTATTACACGTACAACCACAGCGCCTGCGTCGTGGTCTACCCCGGCTGCCATTCGGGTGGCTCGTCCATCACGGGCGTAGCGTTTTATCAGGGCGGCTCATACCCGACGCAGTACAACGGGGCGCTCTTCTTCGCCGACCACACCCGCAACGAGATCTGGGCGATGATGCCGGGCACGAACGGGCTGCCCGATCCCTCCCAACTGCAGTCGTTCGTCGGCGTCGACGTCGGTGGTGGCGCGGCCGGGCATCCGGTGGACCTCAAGATCGGCCCCGGCGGAGACCTGTTCTACGTCGACATGGAAGACGGCAACCTGCACCGGATCACCTTCACGGCCGCCAACCAGCCGCCGACCGCGGTCATTTCCGCGAACCCGACCAACGGCTCGGTTCCGCTCACGGTCAGTTTCGACGGCACCGGCTCGTCGGACCCGGAAGGCCAGCCGCTGACCTACTCGTGGGACCTCAATGGTGATGGGATATTCGGCGACGCGACCGGCGCGACTGCGACCTATACCTACACCACCGCGGGCCTGTACACGGCCAGTCTGCGAGTCACGGACGACCAGGGAGCGAGTGACACCGCGTCGGTCACCATCACGGCGGGCAACACTGCGCCGAATCCCGTTATCGACTCACCGCCGTCCACCCTGACCTGGAAGGTCGGCGACACCATCAACTTCTCCGGCCACGCCACCGACGCACAGGACGGAACGCTACCGGCGTCGGCGCTGACCTGGTCTCTGATACTGCATCACTGCTTCACCCCGTCCGACTGCCACACCCATCTCATCCAGACGTTCACCGGCGTCGCCAGCGGATCGGTCGCGGCACCGGACCACGAGTACCCGTGCTGGCTCGAACTGCAACTGACCGCCACCGACTCGGGCGGACTGACCTCGACCACGAGCGTCCGGTTGGACCCGCGGACGGTCGTGCTGACATTCAAGACCAACCCGGGCGGTCTGGTCCTGACCAACCTCGCGGTCAACGAGGCGCCGCGTACGACACCATTCTCTATAACTGTCGTCGTCGGCTCGACCAACTCGGTCAGCGCACCGTCGCCGCAGACCTTCAAGAGGTCCACCTACTTCTTCGTCTCGTGGTCGGACGGCGGTCCGCAGAGCCACACGATCATCGCACCGGCGGTGAACACCACGTACACCGCGACGTACCGCAAACGCTAAGCCGCTGACCTGGGTCCACCGTGGACTCAGGTCAGAGACGGCCGCCGCTCACGGGAACGGGTGAGGATACGGGTTGATGTCCTGCGCCAGCAGGGTGTCGTCCCGGTAACCGAGAAGTCTGGGAACCTCGAACAGTCGAGGGAGCCCGTACACCCGGCGGTTGTTGTGGCCGAACGTCATCGGCAGCATGCCCGGCGCGATGACCTTCACACAGCAGAGCCCGCCAGCATGGTGCTCGGGTGTCGTCTGGTCCACGACAACGATGTCGAGGCCGTGATACCGCAACCGGCTCACCATTTCATTCAGGTCATCGGTCAGATCCATGTTGTCGAATGCTCCGGCGGTACCATGACCGGACCGGATGTCGGCGAAGGTGCGCGACTGGGTGTTCGCGGTCAGAAAGTCGAGGCGCGCCGCTGCTTCACGATCCGCATAAAGTACCGAGTGATCGTCCATCGTGACGACCAGCGAGGAATCGCGTGTCATGGCGCGCCCGCGCTCCTTGGTGTCGGGATACCGCGCGACCAGGTCGGCGAGAATGGGTCCGAGCTCGCGCAGGGCGCCACTGATCGCCTGCTCCGGGTCCAGATGCGCACCCGCCGAACACGCGACTGCCGGCTGGTCTGTCCCTTGGGGACACACGGCCATGGCCCAGACCGACGGGATTCCGTGCTCCATGGTGGTGTCGAAGGCAAGCAATCGGTAGCCCGTCTGTGCTTCGATCGTCGCGGCCAGCAAGGGCACCGACCGGTCCCGAGCCGATGAAAGGTCGATTCGCGCCACCGGCAGTCGGGCGTACCAGGTCATCAGGAAGGCGTCACGCTCGACGACTTCGAGTATTCCGTAGAGGATCGCCTCCTCCAGGCAGCCGCCGAGCGCACCTCCATTCGATATCTCATACGCGAACGACGGGTCGTCCGGATCGAATGCGTGGGCCCGGTAATACGCATATGCCTGTGGGACCAAGACGGGTTCATGCCGAGCCAGAGAATATCCCCACACCCACCGGCATATCCGGTCGACGTCGAATGGCTGGAAGTGAAAACCCGTTCGAGCGTAGTACTCGGGCGGGTAAAGGCCCAACGTGCGCGGATCGACAGCCGTGTCCCGAACCTCGGCGAAGCTGGCGCGGACGATGGGGCGTCGCCCACCCGGCCCCATGCCGCCATAGCGCTCGAGCGCCTCGAGTACAGCCACGATTTCGCTCGTACGGTATCGGAGGGTGCGACCCCAACTAAGTTCAGCGCGGTCATTCCAGCGGGTCCGCATCGCCGCGACGCCGACCGCGACGCCGCCACTGGCGAACGTATGCGCGCGCTGGATCAGACCGGTCTCCTCGTCCACATAGATTTCGCGCAGCAGATCCAGGTCGGCATCACCGAACCGGCGTACCCGATAGCTATGGGGCGCGGACTTGGGCCGTGGACGCAGCGCGATTCGAGCCGCTTCGGGAGTGTCGGCCGCGGCGGTGCCGCAGACCGGGCACAGCGGATCGGGGAGGAACCGGTGTGTGCTTATGGCGAGGGTGTCAAGGTCAACGTAGAGCAGCGCGCAACTGGTGCGGCCAGATTGCGAACCTGCCAGTCGGACGACCTCGTCGGCGGTCACCGCCGCCACCGTCCGGGCGGTGAGGACAGTCAGCCAGGCCGACGGGTCATCGGCCAGCCGCATGTATTTTGCACGCACTGCCTCGCGTACCGCGAACCGATCGTCGGCCAGGCTACGGCGCATCTCCGCGCATGTGACGCAGCCGGCCGCCCCCGGTATGTACAGGGGTCCGATGACAGCCCGGCCAAGCTCGACGCGTACCGGCAGCCACGGAGCCCGGTGAGCAACACACAGCGCTTGGACGCGCTCGTAATCGCGGCAATCCCAGCCATCAGTCGCGGTGATCATTAGTTGGCGCTCCAGCGTCGCTTCCGCATACCCCACGAGATCGACAGGATTCGGGAGTTCGGCCTGGTAGTGACGGACCTCGTCGGTGGACCCAGAGTCGCTCAGAGCTTCCGAGATGGCAGTCGCAAGCAACCCCCGTCCGACGATGGCGAGCCGCCGAGTGCCCGGGATCCAGGCGCTGTCGTGGCTGGGCTCCGGTACGGCGCGGTCAGGCACGTGTGAGCACAATGTTGACGAGATACGGCATGATGCTCGCGGTCACCGCCGGGTCATGATCAAGAGGAACGGCGACGGCGGTCCATCCGAGTCGCGCTAGCCGCGCCACCGCGTCGGCCTCGTCGATTGACCAGGTGGGACACACAGCGACATCGGACAGGCGCCCGTGCGGCGGAAGTTGTGGCACCGGGTCCAGAGCGTATTCGACCTCCCGGCCGGCCATGGTCTGATGCCACACGAGCACCTGGGCGAGCCCCTCACCCAAGGCTTCTTCGAATGAGAATCCGGATGCGTACGCGACCGTTACCCCATCGACGCACATCGCAAAAGTCGGTATACCTGGCGAGCCCGTGACGTCATACACATCGAGCGTCGTTGCGAGGATCGTCGCCATCGAGCGGTAGCGGGCACCACGTGCATCCAGGGCGACCGTTTTCCAGTTGATCGGGGTGAACGAATGCCGGGACTCGGCGACCTCGGCCAGCGTCAAACGCCGACAGTGGCTGACAAGTCCGTGGCGTACCGCCTCGGACCAGTCATACCCGGCGGCGACGCCGGCCGGCGGGACGTAGCCCGACCGGACACCACCCAGGGCGGGAAACACTCGCGCCGCAGGAAGCTCGTGAAGCCGCCCGTCGGCCAAGCCGCTGCCCCAGACGAATCCGTTCCACTCCCCGCGGAGCAGGGCCGTGAGGTCCTGTTCCGGGTCGTCCGTGCGAGGGTCAGCGGCCCCTGGGCGGACATGCAGCCGCCGGGGATCGACCATCAGCGAGCCGTACACCGAGAGGCCACGTAGCACCGCGGCGCGGCGGGCATCGTCGAGTGACAACCCGGCGCCGATGACGACCGGAAGCGGCACGCCGGGACCGAGCAGGCGAACGGGATCAGACACCTCGACCTGCGAGAGCGCTAACGGGACCTGCGTGAAGTCCCGTTCCGTTACCTCGCCCAGCACGCCGAGCCGGGGTTGCAGGCACGTTGTCATCCGCCGCGAGAAGTCCTCGGTATCGATGTATTCAGCCGCTCGAAGTCGGCCGACGGTCGATCGGAGGCTGACCTGACCAGGGCTACCGGCCGCCAGCGAGAACGGATGTGGCGCGAAGGGGTGGCGTCGTGTTCGCAGACTCCGCAGGTCGATCTGCACCAACTCGGCGGGCCGAGACCGGTCAACGGAACTGCTCAACAACCGGACGAGTTCCCGGATGAGCTGGTTCGCCACGACCGTGGGCGCGGCCCCCACCCAAAGATCTCCCGAGAGCGGGGCGAGCTCGTCCTGACCATGCTGCGGCCCCTCGGCACCCTTACCAGCCATCGCGAGCAGACGCCGCCATGCGCTCATCCAGCCAGGCCATTCGCCGCCGACCGGGCCGAACGGTCCAAGCCAGGCTTCATCACGGGCCAGGATGGCTGGTACGAAAGGGATACCGGCCTGTCCGCACATCTGATCGAGTCTGCGGACTGTATCGACATCGGCCCGGTCGGAGGCGTAGACGACGATCCCGGCTCCATCCACGACATCGGACAGTTGATCCTCATGGGCGAGATCGGCTGCGGTACGCATAATCTGCTGGGCCGGATCTCGTTGCCTGGATCGCCGCTCGTACTCGGCGAGGAGGGCCCCATCCGTCGGACAATCGCTCGTGACCACGACGCGCAATCGCCGCGATCCCGAGCACAACGCCGCCGCCACGGTCTCCACGATCATCTGGCCTGCGCCGACGAGCACGACTTTGCTGTGGCGGTAGGCCTGGAAGCTTCGTTCGGCCGGACCGAAATACCCGAGGAAGCCGATCTCGCGGCGGTAAGCCTCCCGCTCTGCGCCGGTCAGCGGATTCGCTTGCCCGCCGACCTCCGTCGCCTCGACGACAACACCCTCGGCGCGAAGGGCCTCGATGACCCGCTCCGTCATGTCCCTGCGGTCGGCGGGCATCGACGCAGTCAGCTCCGTAAGGGTATGGCTGCCGTCAAGATAGGGCGCGAGTCGATCGACCCACCGGAAGATCGATGGGCCGGTCAGGACCACCTGACCACTGTTCGAGAGGATGCAGATGCCGTCGCTGGTCGGTGCGTAGTACGCGTCGTCGCGCATCCTCAGCCGGGTCACGTCGAGACTCGCTGGTCCAGGCCGGACGCATCGGTCGGTCTGCTGCCGAGAATGAACTCGCCGACAGTACCCTCGACGAGAGGGTCCAGCCCGGTCGCCTCGGCAAACGCGGCCGAGTCACCGGCGCCGAGCGCACAAGGCGCCAGCCCCATGGCCGTGGCCACGCAGTACATCGTCTGGTATGTCACTCCGACCAGCTTGATGATCAGCGAGTAGGCCAGCGTTTCGTAGCTCCAGCCGACCCGGCCGAACCTGGCCGCGAGGAGGACGACGACCTGCGGCGGATAAGTCTCGACTGACTCCTGTGAGCCGCCAGTCGCGTACTGCGCGGCCGCGATCAGCCGCTGCACCGGCCGAGTGACCCCGCACATGTGCTCGAGTCTGTGAGCGAACCTGTCATAGCGGTACAGACCCGGCTCCAGGCCCGCGGCGAGTCGCACCGCGAGGTAGTACTCGAGCCCGTCAAGTGCGCCACCGGACGGGTTCGGCCCGGTCATCAACTCGACGCCGTCGTGCGTGGCTGTACGCCGCACTCCGGCGGCGCGGTGAAGGAACTCGCCGATCTGGTCAAGAGTTATCGGACGCCCGTCGTCGTGTCGACGGACCGAGCGCCGCTCCTCCAGCACGCGGGTCAGGGTGGCATCAGTGCGACGCAATCTATCGAGATCCGGCCGCGAGAGATCGATGGTCGGTCCCTGGTGCGACGGACGGCGAGCGGGGAGTGGCTCGAACAGCCCGGCCGCCCATCGGGTGCGGCCGAACCCGCCGTCCGGCACGCCGTCGCGACGGATCCGTTGGTGGAACCACAGCTCGTACGGGCTCCACATGCGCAGTTCAAACGCGGTGTCCTCATCGCCAGGCGTTTCGACAACCATCGTGGCCCGGGCCAGGTCGGACAGGAACCGTCCGGCCAACGGCTCCGGTAGTGAACCGGCGGCGGTCCGGGCCGGCGGAGCGATGAACCCCGCGATCGCGGCCATGACGTCTGCGTCATGTAACCGAATCGCGCACCAGGAGCGCGGCGATTCGATGACCACGTCGGCACCGCTTCGCCGCATGACGGCGAAGCGCGACAACACAAAGTCGGCTCCGGGATCGTCCTTACCCAGGTCCGGTGGCCGGCAGTACGGCTCGACCGTGTAGGCGGGGCGATCGTCGCGGAGCACGGTGATGTACAGCCAACCGCCGTCGCGGAGCCCGCTGAGCAATCGGTCGAGCTCCGCCACACCGGCTACGCCGCCACGACTGCGCGCGCCTGCGCGCATCGACTCGCCGGAGCATTCGGACTCGGCAAGCTGCTGGAGGACACTGCGCTGCAGCTCGGTCAGCCGGCCAAGTCCTTGGCTGGCCGACCGGTGCAGCAGGTACGCCTGCCCGGTTCGATCAACCGTCAGGTAGACGCCCGGCCGCAGCCGCATCACCTCGCCGCAGCAAGCGGGTTCGGCAGTCATCCGGGCGCGGACAGCGGGAGCTTAGGCCGTGGGTCGCAGGCGGGAAGTGTCGCTACTCGACTGAGGCTCCGGCCGCGCGCGTCAGGCGGTTTCGCAGCAAACACAAGGGCAGGCGCAGAAATGACAGCAAGGGCCCTCGCAGGAGCAGGGTTTCGCAGCTTGCCCGGCTGTGAGCGATTCGACGGTAAGGTCCTGATATGCGACCTCGAAGTCATCGAGGGGCAGCGCAGACAGGTCGAGATCCAACTGCATCGCGTAGTTCATGGACCAGTCTCCTTCACGATCGCGCCGCGTCGCCGCGGCGAGCGTCGACACCGACCCCGTGCGCCACGACAGGCGGCTCCGGCACCGCAGGTTACCTACAGAGATACACCCGCAGGGCGGAGAGGTCGAGATCCAGACCGCGGCAGATTTGGCTGGCAGCCTGAAAAAGGTCACCCCGCTTCTTGCGGAGTTGCTCGAGCGGGACTTAACCGCCGGTAGTAACACCTCGACCTGTGTGGCACAACTTATGAACATGAAGCGGTTCCAGCCGGTACATGGGCTGCGGTCATGACCAAGAGCGATGAGCAGCTACTCGCCGCGATCGCGGAGGGTCCCGGTGCGTTGCCGGAGTTCTATCGCCGCCATGTCGCTCGCGTCATCGGGATCGGAGCACGGCGGTTCGCCCAGGCGGCCGACGTGGCCGACTTCACCGCCGAGGTCTTCCTTGAGGTGATGACCTCGGCGGCCTCGTTCGACCCCCATCGCGGGCGTGCGGTCCCTTGGCTCTACGGTTTGGCGAGCAACGTCGCCGCCCGCATGCATCGCCAGCACTTCCGTGAACGAGACGCAACCATACGCCTGGCCGGACGCGCTCTGCTCGATGACGACGACCACCTCCGGGTCGAGCAACGCATCGATGCCGCCCGCGACCTACGGGACGCCTATCACGTCATGGCCGAGCTTCCACCGGACTATCGCAGAATCCTGGAGTTTATTGCGATCGACGGCTTGACGCTGGCCGATGCGGCACGGGCTCTTGGCATCGGCCAAGTGGCGGCCCGGGTCCGCCTCAGCCGCGCGCGTCAGCGAATGCGCAGCGGGATGCCTCATCTCTCAGCCCCGAACTGCCTGGAACCATATCGCGTCCGGGAGGAGTCAGCATGAATACCGAAACCGACGAGGATCTGGGCGGCTTCGAGCGCAGGCTGCTCCACCAGCTGGTCCTGCACGATGCCGCCCGGCCGCAGCAGCGAACCCGACCGCGATCGCAGCATCGCCGATTCGGCCGCCCAGCCGTCGTCGCAGTCGCGCTGGTTGCCGTCGTGGCGGTCGGCGGCGCGGCGACAGCGGCGTCGTACTTCGACGACCAACACGACCTAGCCGTCGCGGGGACGCAGACATATGCGGGCGGCCCGATCTACGTCAAGGGGAACGGCTGCGGGCCTGGTGCGGTCGTCGAGGTAGCACTCGATGGCACCAGACTCGGCCAGATCACGGCTGACGGTGGCGGAGCCTTCAACGCCGACCTGATCGTGCCCGCGATCGCCGGCGAGGGAAGCCACATCGTAACGGCCAGCTGCCCACAGGCGGATGGCAAGGGACTGTCGCAGCGGGTCACGGTCACCGTCGCGGCCCGGCCTTCCCCCGAACTGGTACGGCCGGACTTCGCCATCGCCGGCTCGGCCATCCTGGGCGGAGAGTTCGTGGTCAAGGGCGCCGGATGCGCTGCGGGCGCGACCGTCACGTTCTCGACGCTGCGGCTGACGATCGGGCAGGTGGTAGCCGACAGTGACGGCGCGTATGCCGCTGTTCTCTCCGCGAGCGGCCTGAGCGTCGGCGACCACGTCATCACAGCGGCGTGCGTGGATCGGAGCGGGAACGCTCTGACTCTCACGCAAACCCTCGCCGTCACGGAGCCCACCGGCGAAGGTGACCCGGGGCCGAAGCCCACTGTGGACAGTCCACGACGGACAGGCTAGGCCCCGACGGCTCTGTCAGCGCCGAGCGCTGATCCAGCCGACGATCATCGGCCAATCGCGCCAGGCCTGGTAGGCAGCCAACATCAGGAAAGCGACGTTGAACGCCAGGAACAGCGATTGAAAGTAGTCGCGCACCCCGGCGCGGCCGATCAGAGTCGACCAGAGCAACCTCGGAACGGGCATATTGGCCCGCTGCGCAGGAGGCAGAAGGGGATTGCGTGGGAACTGAGCATTCCATTCCTCGACAAAGGATGCCTGGGCGATCCGAAAGTAGATGCCTTCGCGTCGTTGGACGCGGAAGGCGGTCGCCTTCCAGCCGCGGTGGCAGCGGCCGGACCTAACGTTCGCACCCCGTTACCGGAACCGACCGTGCGGTCGAGTGCACGTGACCACACAGGTGAGTCACGAGCGGAAGCCTGAGCGTCGAGCACTACAACGACAGGCTGCCGAACGCGCCGTCCTGCCAGTGCAACGTCTTCGCCATACGAATCGAAAGCCCGCCTTCGAGCCGTTGCCGTACCCACATCGCATCGGTCGTCGCCCTGATCATCGCCAGGCCACGACCACGTACGGCACCGGAGTCGGGCATCGTGGCGGGTGGCGCCTCAGTCAGGCCAGGGCCGTCGTCGGTGACTGTGATGACGCAGTTGCTGTCCTCGGCCTCCGCGGCGAGCTCATACACCGGTGCTCTGTCCGCGTGGAGAACCGCGTTGCTGCACGCTTCGGTCACGGCCAGGGCGATTTCCTCGCGGCAGTCAGACCGCACTCCGAGCGTGGTGAAGATCTGGTCGAGCGCCCGACGAGCGACGCCTATGCTCTCGGCGTTGCGCGGCAACCAGAAGGCGATCCTCATACGCATACGACACCTCAGCGAGTTGGCTCGACCGTACTGGTCTTGCCCAGACGGCGACCGGCCGAAACTCCGTCACGATCTGCACCGCCGCCAGTGTCACGCATTGCGCCGGAACACGAGCAGCGCGATGTCGTCTTCTGCAGTCCCGACACCCATGTTGGCCATCACAGTCGCACAAACGGTCTCGGCCGGACCGGGCTGAACAACATCGCACAGCCGGCCCAGACCTTCGTCGATCACCTCACCGCGCCGCTCGACAAGTCCGTCCGTGTAGAAGACGACCGTCGAGCCCACACGGAGCTGCACCTCGCCAGCGTGCCGCGTGCCCGTCCAGCCGATCCCGACGGGCAGGTCAACTGGAAGGGAGAGCGAGTGAGCCCGTTCGCCCGGAGTTGCCATGACCGGCGGCACATGACCGGCGATGGAGATCATCATCCTGTCCCGGCCAGGGTCGATCACTGCATACAGGACCGTGGCCAAACTGCCGGCCTCGAAGTGGTGGATCTTGCGATCAAGTCGAGCGAGCACCGTTGCCGGGTTCTCCTCGTCCAAGGCGTACGCGCGCAATGCACTGCGTAGCCGTCCCATGACGACCGCAGCGCGCAATCCGTGGCCCGAGACGTCACCTACCACCACTCCCATGTGCTTTGACGGCAGGACGAAGACGTCGTACCAGTCGCCGCCGACACCGAGACGATGCCCGGGTAGATAGCGCGCAGCAAGATCCACGCCATCGACCGCTGGCAAGCGGCTCGGCACGAGGCTGCGCTGCAGGGCCAGTGTTGCCGTCCGGTCCGCCTGGCTCTGGCGGGCCTGGCTGGCCAGCGCGGCGCGATCAGCGACGAGCTGCAGCAGGGTAATGTCCTGCTCGCTGAACTGGCGAGCCTCGTACGTGCCGAGGTGTAGCACTCCGACCAGCGCACCATTAGCCAGCATCGGCACACCGACGAGGGTCTTGACACCCGACCGCCGCAGAATGGGACTCGCAACGGTCGACTCGTCGACCGCCTCGATGACCACCGGCGCTCTTGTCGAGGCGACTTTGCCCGTGAAGCCGGCTCCGACATCGACGCGAAATGCTTGTCGTACCTCCTCTTCGAGCCCCACGGCCGCCACGGTAACGAGTTGTTGGGCGTCCCAGTCGAGCAGCATGATCGCCGCGATATCAGTATTCAGTAGCGTCCGAACCCGTTCCAGGAGTTCGCCGAACAAGGCCTCGGTGTCCAGACGAGACAGTGCGGCGTCGGTGACGGCGAGTATCCGGCGCAGCCGATCGTCGTTGGTGTCCTGACCTCCGGCGAGCACGCCAGCAGCGTAGCCCGCCAGGTCGTAGGGCACAGTCAGGCCGCAGTGGTTCGCGTTGGTCACTGCACCTTGAGGTAGTCGCCGAGGCCCGTAAAGTCGACCAAGATCCTGCGTACCGCCAGCTGTGTGTTGACCAGACGCATCAGCCATCCATGTTCGTCACATTGATGACGAAGCCCGACGAGGGCCGCGATGCCTGCTGAGTCGCAGAAACTGAGGTCAGCCATGTCCACTATGAGCTCGCCGGGGTCGCGCTGATCAAATAGGCCGCGTGTCCTGTCCGCGAGTACTGGCGCAGTGGCGAGATCCAACTCCCCACCGATCGTCAACGTGACGCCGGCTGCACTCTGCGTAGAACCAACAGTCAGCCCGCCCCGAACCTGGCGCATGCCCTGACATTACCCCGGCCGACCGTGCGCCGCAGCGGCAAGAACGACTCGCCGATCACTATCAGACGCCCGTGCGGCTCAACCCCAGAACTCCGGTGGAGCGCAGCCCGCCGACCCACTCCATCAGCTACCCCGACGCGGTGACCCGCTCTGCAAGGAACTCCTCCCACGTGCGCTTGCCTGCTGCGTGCTCGGCAGCGAGGGTTGCGCCGGCGCGTACCGCACGGGCGGCCTGGCCTGGCAGCCAAACGGGCATAATCAGGCGGCGTCGATGAGCGGCGACCAGGTATCCGCGGATCAGATCGGCCACGCTGTAGACCGTCGGCCCAGCCAGGTCGGGTACAAGGCCCGCCGGCTCGCCCATCGCCAGCTCTACCAGCCGGGCGGCGACCTCGTCGGTGTCGATCGGCTGGAACTGGAAGCCGGCCGGTACCGGTATCACCGGTAGCTTCGCCAGTGCCCGGGCCACCGTCAGCATCAGGTCGTAGAACTGGGTGGCACGTAGCGTCGTCCACGGTAGGCCGGACCCTTCGATGACCCGCTCGCTCGCCAGCTTGGACCCGAAGTAGCCGAACATCGAGCGGTCAACCGCGCTGGCGATCGGGACACGGTCGGCACCGACGACCGATATGTAGACGACGTACGGCGCTCCTTTTCGTGACGCCACCTGTACCAGGTTGCGCGTCTTGTCCTCGTCGCCCTTACTGCTGCCCGCGCAGTGCACGATGCTTGCGACGCCGTCCACCGCCGGCTCGATCCCCTCGCCGGTCGTCAGGTCACCGGTCAGGAACCGAACGCCCTCCTCATCGGCCCGGAGGTGCCGCGTGAGGACCCGAATGTCGCGGCCCGCCGTCCGCAGGCGAGAGACGACGCGGCGGCCGAGAGTACCGGTGCCGCCGGTGACCAGGATCGGCGACGTCATGGTTCACTCCCTCTGTCGCGTGGGCGGGGTACGTCCTCCATTGTGGCGACGTCAGGCCGCCGCTGCACGTGAGAGCCCGTATCCGGCGACACCTCACGGAACGGAAATCGTCAGTGGGTGCCGATACCGTAAGCCAGATGTCGACACGTCGGAGGGACACGTCATGAGCCTACGAGGATTCAGCACCATCAGCTTCTGGGCGGATGACGTCGCAGCGGCCAGTGCGTGGTACGCGGAGTTCCTGGGCGTGGAGGCTTACTTCACCCGGCCGGGACCCGATGGACGTCTCGCCTACGCCGAGTTCCGCGTCGGCGACTACCAAGCCGAGCTGGGCATCATCGATCGCAGCTATTCGCCATCCCGAGACTCGATGGAGCCCGCCGGCGCCATCATGTACTGGCACGTTGACGACATCACCGCCACGCTCGGCCGACTACTCTCGATGGGAGCCAAGGAGTACCAGCCGATCACACAACGCGGAACGGCCGGATTCGTGACCGCCGCCGTGGTCGATCCGTTCGGCAACGTGCTCGGCGTCATGTACAGCCCGCATTACCTTCAGGTCCTCGAGTCAATCAAGGCCGGCCTAGCGTAAGCGAGGCAACGATGTCAGCGGTTCCAGCGAGTTCGGTCGGCTCGGCGGCAGCCGACGCTACATTGTCGGGTCAACCTGGCCACGCAGTTGCCACGCCGGCGACGAATGCTCTACGGCTTCAGATCCTGGCGACTGAGCATTGGAGCCTGCTGGCATCGAGGGCGCTCGCGTGGAACGAATCCTTCAGTCGAGCCGGCATGTTTCTCTCGACTCTATCCGGGGCGACCGTCGCGCTGGCGCTGGCCGCCCAGGCGTCGAACTTCGGAAGAACCTTCGTGTTGTTCGCGCTGGCCGTGCTCCCGGTTGTTCTGTACGTCGGGGTCACTACATTCGCCCGGCTTGGCCAATCCAATTATCACGACTTCAGATGCGTCGTTGGCATGAACCGGATTCGGTCGGCATATTTGGAAATCGAGCCCGAACTGAAACGGTATTTCGTCATGAGTCCGTATGACGACGTCAACGGAGTCATCATGACGCAGGGTTACCCGCCGGAGCGCAGCCTCGCGGTGCGCCTGGTCTCGGCGACCCCTGCGGTCGTGGCGACCCTTACGTCGGCGGTCGCCGGTGTGATCGGCGCGATACTCGGGTACCAGGTCAGTCAAGGGACCGGCGCGCTGGTCGGCGGACTTGCCGGATTCGCGGTCGTCATGGTCGTGCTCAACCTGTACGCACGTCGGCAGATGCTGGCGACCTGGCGTGCCCACCAACCGCAGTTCCCGACCCCCGATGCGGAGCAGCAAGGCCATCCGAGAAGTCACGCCCGCTTATAGGCTGCCCTTCTTCGCGACCCATTCCATTGGCTGCTTCGTCACGCGCGCGATCCGGTCGTAGTCGGCGTCATAGTGCAGGACGGTGGCGCCATGCTCCTCGGCGGTCGCCGCGATGATCAGATCCGGCAATCTGACGTGGCGATGCTGACTCGTCTTGGCCAGCCGGTGGTGCACGTCCATGGCGCGATCCATGGCGGCTGCTGTTACGTCCAACCAGCGTTGACCCTGGATCGCTCGCCAGAGAGTCTCGTATCCCTTGGGATCCGGCGCACAATTGAGGTATTCGAGGGCTGTCATCTGGCACGCGGCGAGTCGACCCTCCGCCAAGAGACTCTCGAACCGGCGCCGAACTTGTGGATGCCGGCCCTGCAGTACGTACACCGAGGTGTCGGCCAAGAAGGTAGCGCCAGCCATCAGGCTGCGGTCGCTTCGCGCGCGTCACGCTCCAGGGCCGAGAGGTGCCGCCCTCCGCCATAACGCCATGCGTCGGCCGATCCCTCGAAGTCCATCGGCACACTGTCGAAGGCGGCCAGGATGTCGGCGGCTTGTCTACGCAATGCGAACGCGTGCAGGGCGGCATTGATAGTAGCGACCTTGGTATTGGTGCCGAGCACCTCCCGGGCGGCCTCCAGCCATTCCTCGTTCACATCAACGGTGATGCGTCCCACGCCTCACAGGTACACCACCCTGCGGAAGATTGACGCACCACCAAACGTGATAGTCGCCAACCAGATCGTCGGTCCGAAGCGCACGGGGTTGCTGCGACTCTGCAGGCCGGACACGTGTTGGCCGCGGTGGGCAGCCATGGCCTTGTAGGCGTAGGGCTTCTCCGGTCAGCCCTCCAGCGCGGGAACCGGTCCCGCCAACAGGTCGTCGAGCAGCGCCGTACCTCGGGCGACGTAGACCGGATGTCCCTCGGCCCCAACGCCCAGGCCGAACATGTGTACAGTTGCTGTTCCGTCCCGCTCAATGCGCCAGAAATGTGGGATCCCCGCGTGCGCATACTCGACCGGCTTCAAATACCTGTCGAGCTCAACCGATCCGGGCGAAACGATCTCGATGGTGAGGAGCACGTCGGCTGGATCGATCCAGACCACCCGTCCGCCACCTGCGCTCCGCCGGACCAGGACATCCGGACTTCGACCGGAGCTACCCGCGCGCATACCCGGCGTCGCCAAAACTCGACCGGAGTAACCGCCGCCGATCAACCAGGCCCCGACACGCATGATCATCTCGGCGTGCTCGGCATCGGCGGGCGGCATGACCAGAAGGTTCCCCTCTTGCAGTTCGTAGCGGTGATCGGGGTCTGTGTCGGCAAGCTCCGCCACGTCGTCGAGTGTCAATGGGCGGGCAGGGAGGCGAACGCTCACAGCGGTCATGCGGCCCTCCTCTCCTCACCAACATACCGGTGAACGAAGGCAGACACCGGGGTCCGGCATGCGGGAAACCAATTACCCGGTGCACATCACCCGTTGCCGATCAGCGGTGAGTATGCCGTCGCACGGCATTTCTACAACTGGACCGGTCCAGGGAAGAGACAGAAGGGGTGGCCAGCCGGGTCGAACAGCACCCTTATCCGTTCCTGCGGTTGATGCGTGGCCAACGTCGCGCCCGCGCCGATCGCAAAGGCCATCGCGGCATCCATGTCATCCACCGCGATGTCGAGGTGCAGCATCATCGCCTGCTCGCCCGCTACCGGCGGCCAAACGGGTGCGATGTAGTCCGGCTCGTGCTGGAACGCCATGCCGGACAGCCCGGCCGCCGGGTCCTCCGGCCGCAACATCACCCAACCGTCCTCGGGCGGAGAGCCGGGCCTCGGCCCATAGCTCGCCGCGATGTGCCAGCCGAGAAGCCGCTCATAGAGTGCGGCCAGCGCGCGGGGATCCGGTGCTCCCAGCACCACAGACGCCACTCGCATCCGGGGCCGCATCATCGACCGCCCTCTCCGCCCGGGTCTATGCGCGACTGTACCTTCACCCCAGTCGCGCATAGAGATCGCGGAGCAAGGCGATCTCCGCGCCGTGATGCAGCAGTTCACGGTTGATGTGCAGGATCAGCGCGGCCAGCGGAGCGGCTGCGAACGGCCCTTCGGCGGGTCCGCACGGACGAGCCAGTCCGGCGTCGCCCAGTCCGCGGACACCCGCTGACCACCGCGCGTACGCGGCGTCCAGCTGAGCCATCGCCTCGGCCGCGGTTCCCGCGTACGGGAAGGCGTCCCGGTCGAACGGTTCGCCGCCGAAATGCGCCGCGTTGCGTTGGAGCAGGCTACCGGTGATGACGTGGCCCAGTCGCCACGCGATCGTGGTGACCGGCGCCGGAGTCGGCTCCGGCCACGCGTACTCGCTGCGGAACGGGCCTGATCCCGTGGTCATCGGGGCACGATTGTGCCCGTACGGCCGAATACTCCAACAGTCGGGCACGGGTTCCCAGAAGTACTCGGCGTCGGTGAGGCCCTCGAGCCGGGGTCGCCATTGGTTCTGCCAGTGCCAGTCGAGCTGGTCGAAGAGTTGCGCGTTCCAGTCGATCTCCATGCTCCGACCGTACCGATCGTTGCCGACAGTTCTTGTCCGCGGCGCTGGACGGGCGGATCAACCGAACGGGCGAGATGGGGTCCGCTGAATGGATAGAGATCCAGCCGAATTCTCGGCCCGTCCGTCGCGTCGACTTGACCTTCGTCGTTGGAGATCAGTTACGTTGCGTCCCGGGTGCATGTCACTGTCGTGATTTGACACCGTGCACCAACCTGCAGCCTCACGAAGGGTGACGTACTTGTCCGACCGATATACCGGTCGCCACGTTCGCGCCGCACGTCATGGCGCCTGGGTCTCGACGAAACGGTCGCGCCCACGGCCAAGCAGCCAACTCCTTCCGGCCGCGGCGGTGACCGTCGCCGGACTCCTCGTCGGTGGCGCTGGCACCGCGATGCATGTCGCGACGCCCACCTCCCCCGGGCACACGGCGGGCAAACCGGCGGACACCGACGGAATGACCTCGGCTGACCGCGCCGTCACGACCGACCGCGTCAGTCGCTCGGACAGCCGTCAAACGCCGGCCGCAGCGGCCGACGGCAGCCGGGTCATCGACATGGGAACCTGCGACGCGTCCTACTACGACCATCCCCAGCCCACCGCCGATGGGGAGATGTTCGACCCGACCGCCCTGACCGCGGCCCACGAGACGCTCCCCTTCAACACCCGGGTACGGGTCACCAACGTCGCCAATGCCGAGTCCGTCGTCGTCCGGATCAACGACCGTGGGCCGTTCATCGACGGCCGCTGCCTTGATCTCTCGAAAGCCGCCTTCGCCTCGATCGCGAACCCGAACACCGGCGTGATCGATGTCCGATATGAGGTATTGGTGCAGGACGCCACCTGAGGCTCCTGATCGTGAGCTGACCGACCAGCGCGAGTGATCGCCCGAACGGACCGAACCCTTCGACGGTCGGATACGACTGCGCGAGATAGGTCGGGAGGTTCGCACCGATCGGGCATGCTGGTCTCTGCTGAAGGCTCGACCCCGACCCGAGACGAGCATGGACGGACGACGAAACTCGCTCACGCCCGAGGCCACCGCCGGGCTCGGAGCGGCCCTCGCGGTGGTGGTCATCGTGTCGGCGATCCAGTTCGCCGGCGGTTCGACCGCGACCCTGGTCGGGTGGCTCGCGATCGCGCCGTTCCTTGCCGCCGCCTTCGCCCCCTGGCGGTATGTCGCGGGCATCGGGCTGCTCGCGACGTTCCTCACCCTCCTCACCGGGATTGTGGGCTCGTCACCGTTGGAGTCGCTCTACGCCGCGGTCATGGGCATGGCGATCGCCACCGCCGGCGCGGTCGCCGTGGCGGTCGTACGGCAGTCGCAGTACGGCCGGTACGCCGAACTGTCCCGGCTGGCCGAGATCGCCCGCGAAGCGGTCCTGCGCCCTATCGGCCCACAGGTCGGCCAGCTCGCGGTGGCGGGCCGGTATGTCTCCGCGAGCGCGGCGGCCGGTGTCGGCGGTGATCTGTATGAAGCATTGGATACCCGCTACGGCGTGCGCATGATCATCGGTGATGTCCGGGGGAAGGGGATCGATGCCGTCCGGCTGGCGAGCATCGTCCTCGGCGCCTATCGCCATGTCGCGTACGAGCAGCCGGATCTACGCATGGTGGTGGCGGATCTGGACAAGGCGGTGGCCCGATCGATCGGCGACGAGGACTTCGTCACCGTTGCGCTGGTCGAGGAGCGGGGCGGCACGCTGACCGTCGTCAACTGTGGACACCCGTCACCCCTGCTGCTGCGGCGGGGACGGGCCATCGCGTTGGATCCGGACGTACCCGCGCCTCCACTCGGTCTCGGCCCGGATGTCGAGGCACGGGTAGAGCACCTCGAGCCCGGCGACCGGTTGCTTCTGTACACGGACGGGCTCGCCGAGGCCAGGCGGGGTGGTGAGTTCTTCCCGACTCTCGACCGGGCTTGGGGTCTCCTCGGCCACGGCACCGTCGAACATGGACTGTCCTCACTGGAGAGTGCGCTCGGGGCCTGGGTGCGCGGCCGGTTCGACGACGACATCGCCATGATTCTGCTGGAGTACACCGGCGCCACCCCGGAACCGGAGCCGGCCGTTCCCAGTTGGGAGATCGGAACGAGGACGGCCCGCAGCTGAACTGCGGGCCGTCCGGCGGATGTGGGGTCGATCGTGACGGCTACTCCTCTCGGCGGGGAGTGAGTGCGATCACGACGGACCGGGTGGTGAACCGCGCCCGGTGTCGGCCGACGTAACGGCGTGGGTAGCGCGGCGCGATCAGCGACTGGATCATTGCGGTCAGCATGGGGCGCCTACCCTTTGCATCGATGAATGGGGGACCCGCGGACATCCGGGAGAGGAGCATTCCCGACGCGCGTGTTACCCCAGCAACGACGCGAAGCGGGCAAGAGTGACGATGTATCCCAAGTTTGCCCGGACAGTTTATTAACGGAATTTGTGTAAGCCGCCGTCCATGCCGACCGCTGAACGTCGCGCACTGTCTCTTGTGGACTGAGCGGCGCGATCGCGACGCCCCGGCCCCGTACGGGTGGCATCGCTCACATGTCGTCGATGATTGCCACAGGTTACCGGCGAGTAGTAGATTGTGGTTACTCGGCGGTAACATAAAGCTGCGGGCCATCCACTGGGCCGCGTACCTGAGGAGCTGGCGTTCGCGATGAGCCACTACAAGAGCAACCTGCGTGATCTCGAGTTCAACCTGTTCGAGGTCTTCGGTGCCCCGGACGGTGGTCCGCATCCGATTCTCGGCCAGGGCCCCTTCGCCGACATCGATGAGGAAACGGCCCGCACAATCCTCGTCGAGGCCGACCGCCTCGCCCGGGAGGAGCTCGCCCCCAGCTACGCCACAGGCGACCGGACGCCGCCGGTCTTCGATCCGGCCAGGCACGCCGCGCCGCTGCCGTCCGGGTTCCACCGCTCGTACGACGCGTTCATGGCGGCCGAGTTCTGGCGTCTCGACCTGCCCGCGGAGCTCGGCGGTACGAACGCACCGCGCACCCTGTGGTGGTCGTTGGCCGAGAGCGTGCTCGGCGCCAACGCGCCGATCTGGATGTACGCCTCGGGACCGTCCTTCGCCCACACGTTGTACGTCGAGGGGACAGCGGAGCAGAAGGAGTGGGCAAAGCTCTTCGTCGAGAAGCGGTGGAGCTCAACGATGGTGCTGACCGAGCCGGACGCGGGCTCCGACGTCGGCGCCGGCCGTACCCGCGCCCTGCCGCAGCCGGACGGCTCGTGGCACATCGAGGGCGTCAAGCGCTTCATCACCAGCGGCGAGCATGACCTGAGCGAGAACATCATCCATTACGTGCTCGCCCGGCCGGTCGGGGTCAACGGCCATGGCGGGCCAGGGACCAAGGGCCTGTCACTGTTCGTCGTACCGAAGTTCCTGTTCGACCCGAAGACCGGCGAGCTCGGCGAGCGCAACGGCGTATTCGCGACGAACGTCGAGCACAAGATGGGGCTCAAGGTCTCCAACACCTGCGAGCTGACGTTCGGCGAGAACGGCGTACCCGCGAAGGGCTGGCTGCTCGGCGACGTGCACGACGGCATCAGGCAGATGTTCCTGGTCATCGAGTACGCCCGGATGATGGTCGGTACCAAGGCGATCGCTACCCTGTCCACGGGCTACCTCAACGCCTTGGAGTACGCCAGGAGCCGGATGCAGGGTGCGGACCTGTTGCGTCTGAGTGACAAGACCGCGCCACGGGTGACCATCGTCAACCACCCCGACGTGCGCCGCTCGCTCGCGCTGCAGAAGTCGTACGCCGAAGGCCTGCGCGCGCTGGTGCATTACACGGCCACCTGGCAGGACCGGGTAAGGCTCGCCGAGTACGCCGGGGACGAGGCGGGCGCGAAGCTGGCGACGCGCATGAACGACCTGCTGTTGCCACTGGTCAAGGGGTGCGGTTCGGAGCGGGCGTACGAGCTGCTCGGCCACGAGTCGTTACAGACCTTCGGCGGATCCGGCTACCTTCAGGACTACCCGATCGAGCAGTACGTGCGCGATTCCAAGATCGATACGCTGTACGAGGGCACGACCGCTATCCAGAGCCTCGACCTCATCTTCCGCAAGATCGCCAAGGACGGCGGCGAAGCGCTGGGGGTACTCGCCCGCGAGATCCAGACCTTCCTCGACAGCGAGGCCGCCAACGGTCAGCTCAAGGAGGAGCGGGCGTTCCTCGCCGCGGCGCTCGCCGACGTCCAGGGCATGCTGGCTACGGTCTACGGCTGGTTGGGCGGCGCGGCTGGTGACGATCCCAGGGCCCTGTACAAGGTCGGCCTCTCGTCGCGCCGCATTCTGCTCGCCGTCGGCGATCTGGTCGTCGGCTGGTTGCTGCAGCACCAGGCCCAGGTCGCGTTGGACGCGCTCAACCGCGCGAATGCGTCCACATCGGACCGAGCGTTCTACCACGGCAAGGTTGCCTCGGCCCGGTTCTTCGCGCGGGAGGTGCTGCCCCGACTGGCCGGCGATCGCCGCGTCGTCGATGCAACGACGCTGGACATCATGGAGCTGCCGGAGGACTCCTTCTAGTCACCCCACGAATTCGCTCGCTGCGCTCACGACTCCGCGCGGACCCCGACTAGCCACGGGCGGTATGGGCGGCGGCCAGGTCCGCCGCGCCCTCCCGGCACTCGGACCAGTCGCCCTGCCATCGGTGGACCGCGAGTCCGGCCGTGCCCAGGCCGGCCGGGGCGGCCGTGGCCGGGTCCAGCAGTGCGGAGAGCTCTGACACCGCGGGATTGTGTCCGATGAGCAGCGCGGTGCTCGCGCCGCTGTCCAGCTCACCGACGGCGACGAGGAGGTCGGATTCATCGCCGGCATAGAGCCGTTCGGCGTACACGACATCCGGCGCCTTGACGAGGGACTCGGCGACGCCGTGCCAGGTCTCCTTCGTCCGGCGGGCGGGTGAGCAGAGCACAACTTCAGGGACGTAGCCCTGGTCAATGATCCACTGACCCGCCGCAACCGCGTCCGCGCGCCCCCGGCGGCTGAGCGGACGCTGGATATCGGCAACTCCGGGTGGATGGGCCGCTTTGGCGTGCCGCAGTATCACGAGCGTACGGGTGCTCACGGGCCCATCCTGCCGCACCCGTTCTCCCGCCGCAGTCGCATCTGCCGCCTGGCGGCGGAAAGCCCGTCGTGTCGCGGCGGACGGATACGCACCGGCGCCCCAGAGCTCAGGCGAACAGCGCCAGGTAGATAGCCACATGGTGACAGATCGCTGCCACCACGGTGCACGCGTGGAAGAACTCGTGGTGACCGAAGACGGTCGGCCACGGGTTGGGCCGGCGCAGCGCGTAGATTACCGCGCCGGCGCTGTACACGACACCGCCGACGAGCAGCAGCACCAGGGACGCGACGCCCGCGTTGTGCAGCACATCCGGCAGGACGGCGATCGCGACCCAGCCAAGTGCGATGTAGAGCGGGGTGGACGCCCAACGGGGCGCGTGTGGCCAGGCCATCTTCATCGCGACGCCGGCCATGGCGCCACTCCACACCGTGGCCAGGATGACCGTCTGGGCCGTCCCACGCAGCACCAGGACCGAGAACGGCGTGTATGTGCCCGCGATGAACAGGAAGATCATCGAATGGTCGAGCCGGCGCATGAGTGCCCAGCCCCGCACGGTCCACTTGCGACGGTGGTACAGGGCGCTGACCCCGAACAGACCGCAGACGGTCAGGCTGTAGACGACGCAGCTCACGAATGGGGCCCTGCCCGGTCGCAGGGCCGCGAGCGAGCAGAGCACGACCCCGGCCACGATCGCCACGTAGAAGGCATACGTGTGCAGCCAGCCCCGCAGGCGCGGCTTGACGGCGCGGGGCAGCTCCCGAACGGGCGCGATCGCCATGGGGGTCATCCTACGGTTACGCAACCGTAGGCAGATCCGGGTCGTGGTCGTTCTCACCACACCTCTTACCAGGCTCTCCAGGCACACCATCGTCCTCCGGTGCCCGATGATGGTGCGGGATCCCGACGACGAGGAGGTGGCTGCGGTGCGGGTGCGCTCGGTCGGCGCCGAGGCGCTGCTCCTCGAGGTGGACGATCCGGCCGCGTGGTTCACGGAGCTGAGGCGGCGACGGGATCGAGGCGAACTTGCCGCTGTCGAGATCGTGCCCGGCGCGAAGACAGTCCTGCTCGACGGCGTGCCTGACCCCGCCGGTACCGCCGAACGGGTCCGCACCTGGACGATCGACCAGGCTGCGATGCCCGTGCCCGATGTGGTTTCCGTGGATGTGCCGATCGACTTCGACGGGCCGGACCTCGATGCGGTGGCGCGACGGTGGGAGACCGATCCTCGCGGTGTGGTGAATCGGCTCACCGGCACCCAGCTTCGGGTCGCCTTCTGCGGCTTCAGCCCGGGATTCGCGTACCTGGCCGGCCTGCCCGAGGAGCTCGCCCTGCCCCGGCTGGAGACGCCGCGGGCCCGCGTGCCGGCGGGCTCAGTCGCACTGGCGGACACGTACGCCGGGGTCTACCCGAGCGCGTCGCCCGGGGGCTGGCGGCTGGTCGGTCGCACCGATGTCACCCTGTTCGATCCGCATCGCGACCCGCCCGCGCTACTCGTGCCGGGTACCCGGGTACGGTTCACCGAACGGACCGGACCATGATCGAGGTGGTCCGGCCGGGACTGCTCACGACGGTCCAGGATCTGGGCCGGCCCGGCTACGCACACATCGGCGTTCCCCGTTCCGGTGCGCTGGACGTACCAGCCCTGATCGCGGCCAACCGCCTGGTCGGAAACCCCGACGGGGCCGCTGGACTGGAGACCACCCTGGTCGGAGCAGCGGTCCGCACCGAGGTCGCCACCACCGTGGCCGTCACCGGCGCAGCCGCACCGGTCACTGTGGACAGTGCCGAGGTCCCGTTCGGAGCGGCGGTACCGGTGCCGGCGGGCGCACTCGTCGACGTCGGTTCGGCCCACGTCGGCGTACGGTCGTATCTCGCCTTCGCCGGAGGGATCACCGTCGCGCCGGTCCTCGGCAGCCGGTCAACCGACACGCTCTCCGGCCTGGGACCGCCGCCGCTGCGCGCCGGTTACGTCCTACCGGTAGGTCGAGCCGCGGTCGATGCCCTGCCGGACGGAGCCTTTGATGGTCGGGACGTGGGTGCCGGTGAGCCGATTGAGTTGCGGCTTCGGCTGGGCCCGCGTCACGACTGGCTCACCCTCACCGCCCGGGACCAGCTCTTCGAGGGTGCATACACGCTGTCGGTGAAGAGCAACCGGGTAGGTGCGCGGCTGACCGGGCCGGTGCTCGCCCGTTCGGTCTCGGTCGAACTACCGAGCGAGGGGATCGTGCTCGGCGCGGTCCAACTGCCCGGGGACGGCCAACCTCTGGTGTTCCTGGCGGACCACCCGACGACAGGTGGCTACCCGGTCATCGGCGTTGTCGACTCGAACGATCTGCCCCTGCTCGTCCAGGCACGCCCCGGGACGGCCGTTACATTCGTCGCGTGGACCTGAACGCGGATCTGGGCGAGGGTTTCGGAATCTGGCGACTCGGCGACGACGACGCCCTGCTGAACCTTGTGACCAGCGCCAATGTGGCCTGCGGGTACCACGCCGGCGATGCCGTCACCATGCGACGCGTCTGCGAAAGGGCGGCCGATCGAGGCGTCTGCGTCGGCGCCCAGGTCGGCTACCGGGATCTGGCCGGCTTCGGCCGGCGCCGGATCGACTACGAGCTGGCGGAGCTTCGCGACGAGATCATCTACCAGATCGGCGCGCTGGACGCGTTCTGCCGGTTGCAGGGGGAGAGGGTCCGCTACGTGAAGCCCCACGGAGCGCTCTACAACACCGCGACGGTCGACAGGTGGCAGGCGTCGGCGATCGTCGCGGCCATCCTGGACTACGACCGCCACCTACCCCTGCTGTGCCAACCCGGCTCAGTCCTGGCCGAGACGGCCGAGCGGGCCGGTATCCGCACCGTCGGTGAGGGATACCCCGACCGGGCGTACACCGCCGATGGAACATTGGTGCCGCGTCGCCAACCCGGAGCGATCGTGTCCGATACGCGCACAGTGGTGGCCCGGGCGCTCCGGCTGGCGACCGCCGGGGAGATCGAGGCCCAGGATGGGTCGGTGTTGGTGCATCCGGTGGAGTCGCTCTGCCTGCACGGCGACACACCGGGCGCGGTCGAGCTGACCCGACGGGTTCGTGAGGCATTGGAAGGATCGGGCGTACGCCTCACGCCGTTCGTCCCGCTCATGTAGATACTTGCCCCGCCCGGGCTTCAGGCTCCCGGTTTCAGGCATGCCGGCTTCAGCCGTCCCGGCGCGTCCCGGCGTCAGCCATCCCGGCCGAAGAGGACGAGGGTGAGCCGGCTCTCGCCGTCTGGGGCTGGTACGACGGGCACACCCCAGTCCTGCCGCGTGAGATGGCAGGCCGCGTGCTCCACATCGGCGTCACAGGTGGCCGCCCGTGCCGTGACCTGCAGGACTCCACCGTCCACACCGGACGCGAGCACGAGTTGCCGAGAGAGTTGCGTAGTCGAGCCGGCGCCCTCGATGAGCAGCTCAGGCGGTGACGCGGAGACGTCGAGCCTCGTCGAGGGACCGAACGACTCGTCCAGCTTCTGGCCGGGAGCCGGGGTGAAGACCACATCCAGCGTCACCTCACCCGCAGCCAGCCGGACCGGTGCCCGCTCCGTCCGATGCCGCGTACCGTCTACAGTGGAGGCCTTTAACGCCCCGGGCGCGAGTCTGGTCAGCCGGTGGGCTCCGGACTCCACCACGACCACGCCACCGCCAGGAAGCAGGGCCACATCGCTGGGTTCGGCGAGGTCTGTCGCGACCGTCGAGACCATGTCGCTGATCGGGTCGTACCGCCGGAGCGCGCCGTTGTACGTGTCGGCCACGAGTACGGAGTCGTCGGGCATCGCGTACACCCCGAGGGGATGCTGAAACAGGGCTCGCGTCGCCGCTCCGTCCACGTGGCCGAAGTCGAACAACCCCTGTCCGACGGCGGTGTGCATCGCTGTATCGCGGACATAACGCAGGGCGGATGACTCGGAGTCCGCGACCCACAGCGTGGTTCCGTCGCGGGATACCGACAGACCAGACGGCTGGGCCATCCAGACCTGGTCCAGCGGCCCGTCGCGCAGGGCCTCGACCGTCGTGCCCGCGTAGACCCCGGCCCGCCGCGACACCGGGTCGAACCACCAGAGCTCGTGGATACCGGCCATGGCGATGATGACCTGCTCGTCGTACCAGGCGAGGTCCCACGGAGACGAGAGGTCAAGCCGCAGCGCCTCACTGCTGTCCACAGTGGAGCGCCATGGGTTACCCGTACCGGCAACGGTCGTCACCTCACCGGTGGCGAGGTCGACCCCGCGGAGCAAGTGGTTGACGGTGTCCGCTACGACCAGGTCGTACCCGGCGACGGCGGCGACCTGCTCCGGCAGCAGCAGAAGCCCACCGGGTTCGGCGAACTCCGCCTTCTCGGCCGAGCCGTCGGCTCGACCACGCATGCCGGACCCGATCCGGCGCAGTACGGTCTCCCCGTCGTCGGCCAGTTCCACGATGCTGTGATGCGCCGAGTCGCTGACCAGGAGCGTGCCCTGTGGCGTCACGATGGCCTTGCCCGGGAAGCGAAGGGGGGTCTGCGCCTCCGGGAGGGGTACGGCGGGACCATCCCCCCGGTGCAGCGTGCCCTTGGCCTCATGGACCGCCACCAGATCCTCGATCAGCCGGGTAAGCCCCTCGACGTGGCCCTCGCCCGCCATCGTCGCGACCACATACCCCTCCGGATCGATCACGGCAAGGGTTGGCCACGCTTTCGCCGTGTACTGGTCCCAGGTCACCAGATGAGGGTCGTCGAGCACCGGATGCGGCACCCCGTACCGCTCCACGGCCGCGGCAACCGCGGCGGCGTCGCGCTCATGCTCGAACTTCGGCGAGTGCACACCGATCGTGACGAGGACATCGCCGAAGCGTTCCTCCAGCGGCCGGAGCTCATCCAGAACGTGCAAACAGTTGATGCAGCAGAACGTCCAGAAGTCCACGATCAAGACACGACCTCGGAAATCCTTGATCGAGTATTCCTTGCCACCCGTGTTCAACCATGCCCGACCACGAAGCTCCGGCGCCCGCACCCGTGTCATGCGCCCCATCATGCCTGACTGTCGGACGGCCCTAACGCCATCGCCCGCCCAGAGCGATCCTGGTCGGGGAATCGGCCAGTTAAGGTTCAGGCGTTCGCAACGATCTTGGCGCAGTCGGCGCAGAACGCGTCAGGTGTCGGCACCTCGTCACAGGCGGCGCGCCTGGTGGCCGCCGGCAGCATCGAGCCGTGATCCCCCCCACACACAACGCCACCCATGGCGCGTCCACGGAGTGGCCGGCCTCCGCCAATTTGACCTGGGCGCCGATCGGGTTGTCGGAGAGCTTTGCGGGGATGAAGCGAACGGTCCGGCCGCGAGCGTCCACATAGGTGGTCTCGCCGTAGTTGGTTGGGGTGACGTGGCGCATCTTGCTTGCGCCGTGGCCGCCCGGGTTCGTGCCGGAGCGGATCCCGATCACGGGCCGGCGTCGGCCCGTCGTCGGTCAGCGGCGCACCGGTCCCCGGATCCCTGGCCACGTCGCCCGCCGATCAAGCGACTTGCCGGTGTATTGGCTCGGTTGTAGCTCGCTTCCGCAGCCGGACCGCGGCGGCGGCCAGGTCGTACGATGCGGTGGCCGTCAGCTCGGTCAGATCGCGGTCCTCGCGGCTGAACTCGGCCTGGGTCAGGGGGTGCTCCACCATGCGGCGGTTCTCTCCGGGATCGCCGGGGTCCATATCGAACTCGTATTGCAGGATCGCATCCACGGACTCATACGCCCTCTCGGCGCAGTCGATCGCGTACCGCACGTCGCCGCTGGCACCGCAGCGCAAGGCATACACACTCGAAGCGACGGCGTCCTCGGCGTACTGGCCATACAGGCTCCACGGACCGCCCAGCATGTCTGGTACCAGGTCTAGGCACTCGTCCGCGAGCCGCTCGAGGTCGTGCGGCGGCGTGCCAATGATGAGGTGATCCCAAAGCGCGTTAAGGGCTGTCCGGAGGGCAGCAACGTCACCGTCACCGCCAGCGGCCACGTACCCCTCGTAGCCGGTGAATAGGCGCTCGGCGCAAGCTGCCGCGAATACGGCGGCCGCCGAGGTTGTGAGCGCCTCTAGCCGGGGCGTCAGCCGCAAGCTGTCGAATGTGTACACCTCACCATCCCACGCCCACATGGCCATCCACCTGTCGAGCAGCCTACCGCCCTCCTGGGCAATCGCCGGCTGGCAGATCCTTTCGCAGATGGGCAAGGCGAGGTTCCTACCGCCACGAAGATCGCCAGTGCGAGCCTTGGCGAGTACGGTCACCTCCGCGTGCGTCTAGCGGCAACCTGGCCGGTGTCCAGCCCACCGGGCTCGACGTAGATGTCGAATCCAAGTGCCAGACCGCAATGGAAGCCATCGAGGCGTCGCCGCGAAGCTGTTATTCGGGACAACCATTCCGAGCACGGCCAACTCCTCGCTAGGGGAAAGGACGAGTTGGCAGCCGAGCGGGATGCCAAGGAGCGCGCATTTCGTGGAGGAGATTACGGTGAGGCCGGCCGTCTCCGCGACGACGAAAAGGAGACCTTGCAACGTTTCGCAATGTTGCGCAGCGCAAACTAATAGTCCAGCCTGGCTTCGCGATGTAGAGAAGCCCGGGCTCCCAGTGGTGACAGCACCCAACCCGCTGGCGTCGACGCCGGGCAGCGCGCACAGCATCGTCGTTCGCGGTCAGCTGCGACGGGACCAACGCCCTGGCGCCACGTCGCATCCCTCCACCTCAAGGATGGCACGAGCGGTGCCAAGACGCGCGAGGTTCGCCTAACCCCAATCTGCGCGCGGGGCGCACGAATGGCTCTGCGCCCTGCCGTCCAAGGACGGCGACGAAAGCCGGGACCTGCGCCTTTGCGCTGCGTTAGCGTTGATCGGCACGGGGTCGGTGAGTATGGGTTCTCGGGACCGGCCACGCGAGGGGGCTGGGCGCTGGAGTACGACGGGGGAGATCATGGCGACCACGACTGCACAATCGACAATGACTATCGGCGACTTCCTGTTGCGCCGCTTGCGTGAGGCGGGTATCTCGCACCTGTTCGGGGTCGCCGGCGACTTCAACCTCGAGTTCCTCCTGCAGATGGAGGACCGCGACGAGTTGATGTGGGTTGGCAACTGCAACGAGCTGAACGCCGCCTATGCGGCCGACGGGTACGCGCGGCTCAATGGCATTTCGGGACTCGTAGTGACGCACGGCGTCGGGGCGTGGAGCGCCATCAACGGAATCGCCGGCGCCTACAGCGAGCACGTCCCCGTCGTGTGTGTCTGCGGGTCGCTTCCGCTGAAGTCTTTGGACCGGAACCTGCTGATGCATCACACGTCGGCCGATACCGACTACGACGCCGTCATGCGCGGTTACGCCCAGGTCACGGCGGCACAGGCCAGGCTGACGCCGCGAAACGCCGTAGCCGAGGTCGACCGGCTCATCCTCACCGCCTGGCAACGCAAGCTGCCGGTCTACATGGAACTGCCCTCTGATATCGCCCACCTGGATGTCGAGGTCCCGGTAGGGCCGCTGGAGCTGGCGATGCCGCGGAGTGACCCCGAGCGGCTCCGCACGTGCGCCGACGCGATCGTGGCCCGGCTGACCAGCGCGGCTTCGCCGGCTATCCTCGTCGACCTCGACGCGGACCGCTTCGGCGTGACCGGTGAGCTGCTTAAGTTGGCCGGTAAGGCGCAGGTTCCGATCGCCGCCGTCAATACCGCCAAGGGCGTCATCGACGAAACAGGCCCGTACTTCCTTGGCCTTTACACGGGGGCGGGCAGCAAGCCCGAAGTCCGCGAGGCGGTGGAGAATAGCGATGCCCTGCTGGCGATCGGGGTGCGCAGGGTAGACACGACGTCCGGCGGGTTCAGCGATGCGCTTCCCGCGGGACGAATCGACGCCCGCGGTGACGCCGTAGATATCGGTCCAGACAATTACCAGGCCGTTTACCTGAAGGAACTGCTGCGCCAGGTCGCCAACAGCGTGCCGTCCAGGAAGTCGGCATACACCCGGGCGGCCGGGGCGACACAAGCTCGGAGCGCTGCGGTGCCGTCCGGCCCGCTCACGCAGGCGGCGTACTGGAACATGATCCAGGGCTTCGTCCGCGAGGGCGACGTGCTCATCGCCGAGGACGGCACCTCCGAGGCCGGCTGCTGGGGGCTGCAGCTCCCGCCCCGCTGCTCCTTCATCACGCAGGCCATCTGGGGCTCGATCGGCTACAGCGTGGGATCGGTCCTGGGCACGCTCCTGGCTGCGCCGGAGCGCCGCCACCTGCTGTTCGTGGGAGACGGGTCGTTCCAGCTCACGGCGCAGGAGGTGTCGACGATGCTACGGCACGACCTCAAGCCGATCATCTTTCTGATCAACAACGCCGGCTACACGGTCGAGCGCGCCATCTGCGGCAAGGACGGGCACTTCAACGAGGTCGCCAACTGGGCCTACGCCGACCTGCCGAAGGTCCTCCACCCGCGGACGACCGCCCGAACATTCGTCGTGAAGACCGCGGCCGAACTGCAGGCAGCGCTGGCAGCCCCGCACGACAGCATGATCTTCATCGAGGCGGTCATGGACAAGTACGACGCCCCGCCGACCGCCATCGCCGCCGGCCACGGAATGGCCGACATCGACTATGGCCCCCGCGGGCCCCAACATCGGCCGGGCGTTCAGATCTGATAGGAAGGCCCAGACGTCAGGCGCCGTGTTAGCGGAGGCGGTCGCAGGGGAGGCGCACGGGCCAGGCCACAGGGGGCGGGTCGGGTGGTGGGACGCCGACCGCGATGCCGACAGCTGGGGTGTCCAGCGACGGGTAGACGTACGCGGCGCCGTAGGCCCGGTTCTGGCAGACATGGCGTGCCTGCGCCACCAGGTCGCTCCACGAGTGTGTCTCGACCGAACGGTTGGACGGCATCCGGAAGCTCACGGCGCAGACGGCGAGCACGCACACGGCCAGCACGGCCGTGGGGACCGACCAGGAGGCGCCGGGGCGAGGCCGCAGCATGACGGCCAGCGCGGCGATGAGCATGAGCTCGAGGACGGCGACGTAGCGCAGGAAGGGGAATCCGGCCGACATCGTCGCTCCACAGAAGACGATGACCGCCTGCAGCCCGAACGCGGCGGCCAGGGTCCACTGTGGATCGCACCAGAGCCACGCGGCCAACACGGCGACGGCGAGCAGGACAATAGCCGCGATCGCGAAGCCGCCCACCCGGGTGCTCTGGGACAGCGCCGGCTCGGTCGGCCGGGCGCCGAACACCGCCGTGGGGAGGGCCGAGGTGACCGTTTCCCGCAGGGCCCAGACGGGGTCCAGCCGTGGGATCAAGAAGGTCGGCCGGGCGGTAACGCCGAGCCGGAGGGCGGTCAAGTTCAGCCCGGCCCCGACCACGAGCGCGCCGAGCATGCCCTGGCCGAGGCGGTCGCGGGCGACAGCAACCCGCACCCCGGCCAACGGCAGCAGTAGCACGGCCAGGAACGTCGACAACGCGATCGTCAGCAGGAGGGCGAAGGCGGCCCACTGCTGGGCGCTTCGCACAGGTCGCCAGACCAACAGCCATATCGCGGCGTAGATGGCGATGAACTGCAGGGTGGCCACATTGCCGGTGTTGGTGGCGTAGAGGTTCTCGCCGACCGGGACGGCCAGCACCGGCACCGAGACGACCAGCCGGCCAAGCGTCGTTCGGACGTGGGGCCGGCTGGCCGCGAACACGGCCACGGCCAGCAGCCCGGTGAACAACGAGGCCCCGATGGTCAGTACGGCCGGGCCCCAGGTGAGCGGCACGTACCGGGAGGGCAGGGCGAGCAGCCGGCTCACGGTCACGTAGTAGCCGGCCAGAGGTCTGACCAGAGTGGACAGTGCCGGCCGGTTGAGCACATCCGTGTAAAAGTAGGTGCCATCCTCGGCCCAGATCGTGTTGAATGGACGGTCGATCCGGGCCAGCGTCATCAGGGCACCGATGATCACCGCTCCCGTTCCCCAGAGCCAGCCGAGCCGACGACGCGCGGGCCGGGCGTCGTCGACTGGAAGCGGGCGGCGCGGCGAGATCAGACTGATGGCCGCCACGTTAGAGAGGACTTGACGCCCGCGGGGCCGCCCGGGAAGAAACCGCACGAGCGTGTGACCGACGATCCCATGCCCGGCGCGGTGGCTGCGCAGCGCGCGCTCAACAGCAGCCCTGAACAGCGGCGGAGTCAACGGCTGAAGTCTCCGTAGAGCCCGGGGCGGTTCACGTTGCAGGGGTGCAACGGCCATGTCGGGAGGAGGCCATCCTTCTTGAGGTTGCCTGCCTCATCGAGGGCCCCCGGCCAGTTTGGGCCAGCCACTCCTGCGCCGGCTCGGGGGCGCCGTAATCGTCGTGCCGGTTCCACCACTCGTACGGCGGGGTTTGGGGGTCCGGCGCCCGCAAGTGTCGTTAATCGCTTGTCGGCCGCACTACGCATAGACGACGATGCGGCGATGGCTACGACTCGACGAGCCGACATGTTCACCGCGGACGGCAAGCCGTCTGACGACGACCCGCGTGAGAACGGACCAACGTTGGGCGACGAGCGCACCACGCTGGTCGAAGCCCTCCGCTGTCAACGCCTCACCTTGGAGATGAAATGCGCAGGTCTTGATGCGCAGGCTATGGCGCGGCGTTCCGTCGAGCCGTCGACCATGTCCCTGCTGGGGCTGGTGCGACACCTGGCCGAGATGGAGCGTAGGACGTTCCGGGAGATGATGGCGGGACAGGACGTGACCCGGCTGTTCTGTTCCGACACCGACCGTGACGGGGATTTCGATGGCGCTGTTCCCGACCCCCAAGTGGTTGCCGAGGCGTGGGACGCGTGGCGTGCGGAGGTGGACTTCGCTACGCGGTTCGTGGCCGAGGCGCCCAGCCTCGAGATCGCCGGCGACGATCCCTTGAATCAGCATGGCAGCGGTGGAGGGCCGATGTCGCTGCGCGAGGTGCTGGTCGGAATGATCGAGGAGTACGCCCGCCACATGGGTCATGCGGACCTGTTGCGCGAGCGGATCGACGGACGCATAGGCCAGTAACCCACTCCGGGCGCGTTCTTCTCCCGGTAGCCTGCCGTCGCGGATGCCGTTTCGTAAGACTGTGGTCTATGTCTGCTAGGCATGAGTTGCCGCTTGCGATAAGAATGACCAAAGTCCAGCAAGACTTGCCAGCCGTGTTCAACCACGCCCGACCACGAAGGTCCGGCGCCCGTACCCGTGTCACCCGCCCATCATGGCGGACGACCAGGCCGGCCGGTCCACCTACGCTCCGCGAGGCCGAGGAAATTGCGCACGCGATAGACAATCGAGCTGTGGGGCCCAACCGTGGGAACGAGAACGTCGCAGCGCTTTCGAGGCCGCCCTCGACTTCCTGATCACAGATCACCGCTGCCACAAGCGCGGGCGATTCATCTCATCTGGCGGCGTCGAAGTCTTCTACTGGAACGCCCACCGGGGTTAGGCGTACGTGGAGTCCCGTGAGGAATTCACAGTGCAGCTGTGCCCCTTGCCCGAAGGCGCCTTTCCCTCACGCGTTCACGACTACTCCGCGTACAGACGCATTGAATGGTTCGAGGCGTTTGACGCGAGCTTCCTGGTGACCCGGCGCAGGCGGCGCTTCAGTTACGAGCAGCTCTATAGCACCGATCCTCAGGTCGTCGAAGCCTATACCGACGCGCTGCGAGGACCATGCCGCCCGCTGCTCAATGGCGACCCAGCCCTGTGGGACCGGCTCCGGCGGCAGCGCCGGGCACGGATCGCATACTTTCGGCGACGCTATGCAGACAGGGGATGGTAGCTGGTCGAAGCATTTCGGGCCGAGTTGACGGCTGCTACAAAGATGACCAGAAGTCCAGCGCCGCCCGGCAGCTCCGGCGCGCCCGTACCCGTGACATCAGCCATCACGCCCGACCGACTACCTGCGCCGCCGGGCACGGCGCATGGCGTCAGCCTCGGAGGTTCCCGGTGTGTGGATGAAATCGCGGCCGGGGCGACCGCAACGAGGCTCGGGGAGCCTGTTGCAAATTCTGGTTTCCCCTGGGCCCAGGTCACTCTCGGGGATCGCCCCGGCGGCAGCATCTGCCGGCATCATATCCACATACTGGGAATCGATCGCATGATCGCTGTAAGAGCATCAGAAACGCCACCACGCGTCGTTTCTCGTGTCGGAACAGCGATCTTC
>JBKPDY010000045.1:0-16970 GCA_046728155.1 Actinomycetota bacterium | reverse complement strand
GCCTCCACCGCACGTGTCCCCGCCGGACGACCGGCTCAGGCCGCCGCCCCCGCCTCCGCCGACGGACCCGACGGCGCCACCGTCCGATCAGCCGTAGCCTCCCCGTCAATAGGGTGCCCCGGCCATGCATCAGACGCCAATAGGGTGCCTCTGCTTGCATGACGCCGGGTGATCCCGGCGATCCCAGTAGTTTGCCGATAAGGCAACTACAGGGGAGGGCGTTCCGATGGGGCCGGATCCAGGTCAACCACGTGACCTCCTGGCCCCACAGGATCCGATCGTCATTCTCCGGCGGCGGCCGGTGACGGTGACCCTGGCGTGCGGCCTGCTCGTCGCCGGCGCCGTGGTGGGTGCCGTCTCGGCACTGGCCTTCGTCGTCGGGGCGGTGGTCGTTGCCGAAGGTTTCCAGCTCACCGCCGCGCGGACAGACGCCGACCCTGCCCAGATCGAGGACGTGGCCGGCGTGATCCGTGTCGTCCTCGCCGGCAGCGGTGTCGTTGCCGTGATCCTCGCCGCAGGCATGGGTGTGTGCGCGGTCGGCGTCCTCCGAGGTAGTCGCGGTTCTCGTACGGGTGTGTTGTCTCTGGTCGCGGTCTCCGTCTGCTTCGGACTGGGCAGCGCCTCATACACGACGCTCGGTCGGGGCGTCGACTGGACCGCGACCCTGCCGGGTGGCTCGGCGACGCTGCGCGCGCAGATCGGCGAGGCATACGGCGACGCCACGCCGGCGCTGCTCGTCGGGGCGACCGGAGGACTCACGGACCTGCAGGTCCTGAGCTACATTGCAGGCGCGGCGCTCCTGGTCGCTCCGGCCTCGCGTCCGCACTTCCGGCGACGATCGCCGCCGGCCGGACGGTCGCCGACTCCGCCGGCGTCGACCTGATAGTCCCCGTGAGGTTGCCGTGCCCGCTCGTACCGCCCTTGTCACCGGCGCGACGGCCGGAATCGGCGCCGCTTTCGCCCGACGGCTCGCCGCCGACGGGTACGACCTCGTGATCCTCGCCCGTGACGGCGACCGTCTCGAGCGCGTCGCTGAGCAGTTGGGACATGCGCATGGCGTACGCGTCGAGCGGCTCGTGGCGGATCTTTCCACAGAAGACGGACGCGGGCAGGCGGCCGACGTGGTCGCGAACGGACAGCCGCCCGTCGATCTGCTCGTGAACAACGCCGGGCTCACGCTCAACACGCCGTTCCTGCGTTCCACCCCGGAGAAGGAGGCGCGTCTGCTCGGTGTGAACGTGCTCGCGGTGATGCGGCTGACCCTCGCGGCGCTGCCGGGCATGGTGCAACGGCGCTCCGGCTCGATCATCAACGTCTCGTCCGTTTCCGGCTTCGGCGCCGCCATGCCGGGATCGACGTATCCCGCCTCGAAGGCCTGGGTCACCAACTTCAGCGAGTCTGTCGGCATGTCGGTGGCGCCGTTCGGTGTGCGCGTGATGGCCCTGTGTCCCGGGTACGTGCGGACCGAGTTCCACCAGCGGGCCGGCATCGACATGACGAAAACCCCGGAGTGGTTGTGGATGGAACCCGACGAACTCGTCAAGGCCGCCTTGCGGGACCTCGATCGGGGCAAGCTCGTGAGCGTGCCGAGCGCTAAGTACAAGGTCGTCGCGTTCGGTCTGCGGTATCTGCCACGATCATTGCTCCAGCGCGTCTCGCGAGACACGCGTGGGCGCATAGGTCGCGACGATCCCAGCACATGACGGGCGCCCCATCCGTGTGTCGTTGTCACGGTTGTCCATCCCCCATGTGGGGGAGGACAGCAAACTCACAGCCCGTCTTGATCGTCAATCCCGTTCGGGGGAGATAGGCTAATCAACATGTCGGAGCGCGACGACCTGCGTAAACTCATTAATGATCTCGCGATAGTGCGGGGTCGAGTGGTGCTGTCGTCGGGCGCCGAGGCGGAGTTCTATGTAGATCTCCGCAGGTTGACGTTGCACCACGCCGGGGCGGCCCTCGTGGGGCCGGTGATGCTCGATCTCGTCGAGGATTGGGATTTCGACGCGGCGGGCGGGCTGACGCTGGGGGCCGACCCGGTGGCAACGGCGATGCTGCACGCGGCGAACCAGCGAAGCAGGGCGCTGGACGCCTTCGTCGTACGCAAGGAGGAAAAGACCCACGGGCTTCAACGCCGGATCGAGGGCCCCGATGTGGCAGGGCGTCGGGTGCTTGCGGTCGAGGACACGTCGACTACGGGCAGTAGCGTGCTGACTGCGGTCGATGCGTTGAGGGACGCGGGTGCCGAAGTAGTTGGAACTGCTGTGATCGTCGATCGGGGCGCGGGGGACGCGGTTCGAGCGGCAGGACTGGACTTCCGGGCGGCGTTCACGCTCGCCGATCTGGACATCCATGTCTGACTTTTCAGTCACAACAAATATCGGTTCGACGTCCGCGGATATGTGGACGAATCGATGGTCCGTGGAAGGATGTAACACGTGCGAACTGCGCTGGCCGAATTGATCTTGCCTCAGGTCTCGCCGCTGAACGGCGAGCCCTATGACCGAGTCGACGCCGAACGACTGGCGGGCGTGCTGAAGGCCCTGGCCGACCCGGCCCGGATCCGGCTGCTCAGCCTCATCCAGGCGTCGCCCGACGGCGAGGCGTGCGTCTGCGACCTGACCGCTCCGATCGGTCTCTCGCAGCCAACCGTGAGCCACCACCTGCGTATCCTCACCGAGTCCGGTCTGCTGGAGCGGGAGAAGCGCGGCGTGTGGGCCTACTACCGGCTCGTGCCCTCGGCGATCCAGTCGATTGCCGATCTGCTGACGCCACCTCGCAAGCGCGCCACCAAGAGGGCGGCTCGCTGACCAGGCGCCCTCGCGCCGGCGTGCAGACGCCGGCGCGAGGTGGGCTGCGCCCGTACGGGCCATAGGCCGTGGCCATCGGCACCCGGGGACCCGACGCGGACCTCATCGAGAGTGTGATACACGCCGGTGCCGCCGTGGTGCGGGCCGGGCTCGTCGTCGGCAGCGGCGGCAACATCTCCGCCCGACACACCGGTTCCGATGTCGTACGTGTCACAGCCGCCGGCGCCTGGCTCGACCGGCTGGCCGAGCCGACAGTTCCGGCCGTCGCGTGGCGAGGCGCCGGCCGCAGCGCGGCCACGACGGAGTTCCCGCTGCACCAGGCGATCTACCGATCCCGCCCGGATGTCAACGCCGTGATCCACCTGCACCCGCAGATGACCGTCCTGCTCGACTCGCTCGGGGAGCGGATCCGCCTGATCACCACCGACCACGCTCACTACGTACGTCGTATCGCCGTGGCGGCGTTCCATCCGCCGGGCACCCGGGCGCTCGCCCGAGCCGTCGCCGATGCCGCGGCCGATGGCACGAACTGCGTGGTCCTTGCCCATCACGGCTGTGCGGTCCTGGCCGACTCGGTGGACCTCGCCCTGCGCCGGGCGTTCAACCTCGAGGAGGCCGCGCGACTGACCTACCGGGCACTATTGCTGACCGGTGGGATCAAGGATCGGCCGATCGTGGAGTGCCCTCCGTTTACCGGAACAGCCTGACGGCGACCACTCCTCCCGATGGATCGTTGCCGTGCAGTAGCGGCGCACCCTGCTTGCCCGAATACGTCAACAGGGTGCCCCTGCTTGCATCCGCAGCCGCGGCGACCCCGTAAGTCAGGCGCGGTGGCGGCCCTCGGCCTGGGCGGGGGATCGGTCCTCGTGGGGCCGGCCCTCTGCCATCGCCTCACGGGTACGCCGGCGCTCGCGCCACCCCCGGTAGACCTCGACGTAGATGGGGATGGCCGAGATCAACACGATCACGAAGACCGCGGGCAGGACGTACTGGTCGATATTGGGGATCCCGGTGAGCCGCTTGGCGAGGTAGTAGCCGAAGAGCAAGATGGCGTCGGTCCACAGGACCCCACCGATCACGTTGTAGATGAAGAACCTGCGAGCTGGCATCTCGAGGATCCCTGCGACCGGATTGAGGAACGTCCGCACGATCGGGATGAACCTCGCCAGGATCACGGCCTTCGCCGGCCCGAACCGCTCGAAGTAATGCTCGGCTCTCGTGACGAACTCGGGTCGGAACAGCCTCGAGTTCGGCTTGTCGAACAGCTTCCGGCCGTACCGGGCGCCGAGAAGATGGCCCAGTTGTGCCCCCGCGATGGCGCAGATCGGCGCACCGACGAGGAGTCCCCAGAGGCTCAGCGGCTGGATGCCGGGGATGACGAGGGCGGCGAACGGGGACGCTGCGATGCCGGCGAGGAAGAGGAGCGAGTCGCCAGGGAAGAAGAACCCGATCAGCAGACCCGTCTCAGCGAAGATGATCGCAAGCACGCCGATCAAGCCGAAGGTCGTGATCAACTCGGAGGCGTTCAGCGGATTGACGGCGAGAGCGAAAGTCACGGCGATCAGGGTACCTGCTGGCGCGTTGTCCAACCTGTGACCACCGGGATCACCCATATGCTTCAGAGACGAGGGTCGACCGGTTCCGACTCGCAGGCGAGTATGGCGCAGACCGCCTCATGGATCCGCCAGAGTGGTTCGCCGGCCGCCATCCGGTCGAGCGCCGCCAAGCCGAGCGCGTACTCCCGCTTGGCCAGCCCGCGCTTGCGGCCCAACCCTCGCCGGCGCAAGCGGTCAAGGTGACCGGGATCGGTGTAGTCCGGGCCGTAGATGATCCGCAGGTACTCCCGGCCGCGGCACTTGAGCCCCGGCTGGGCGAGTCCGCCCCCGCGCTCGCGAGCGAGCCCGGCGTACGGCTTGACGACCATGCCTTCGGCACCGGTCTCGGTCAGGTCGAGCCACCACCGGGTCGCGGCTTCCTCATCCTCGGCGGAGGAAAGGTCGACCTCGAGCCGCCGGGTCGGCTGGAACAGCTCCGGGTCGGCGGCGACCAACCGATCAACGTGCCAGAGGTGCCAGCCCTGGTCGCGTCCACTGTGATTCGAGCCGGCCGAGGCGAGTACGGCGAAGGGCGCGAGCCGGATGCCCGCGAGTCCTTCGGTCGGCCAGCAGTAACGCCGGTAGGTGTCCGTGAATCCGGTCGAGTTAGCCTTGCGGCCCCGCATCCGGTCGGCCAGTGCCGTGACGTCCAACCCACGGCCCGCGGCGGCGTCCAGAACCGCGATCGCCGCCGGCAGAGCCGTCCGGGCCGCGGCGCCGACGCTCGCGTACTGATCCCGGATCAGCTCGGTGGCCTTGGCCGACCAGGGCAACAGCTCGCAGTCGAGCAGGAGCCAATCAGTTTCCAGCTCCGCGAAGAGCGGGCTGCCGGCGGCGGCCACCCTCGCCACGAGCTCCGCACCGAGCCGGACGTCGGAGAAGAAGGCCCGACCCGTACGGGTGTAACAGACCCCGGACGAATCGCGGCGTACGAGCACGACGGCCCGGGAGCCCATGTGCTTCTCCTGCAGGACAACGCGGTCGAGTCCCGCCTGACGGTAGTCGGCGAGCGCCCCGGACGGGTGCTCAAGGTAACCATCCACAGTGGAGGTCGAGCATGGTGCCATCGTCGGCGGAAGCCAGGGCAGATCCTGCGGGGCGACGGCGAAGCGACCCATCACCTCGAGTGCGGCGGCGGCGTTCTCGGCGGCGACCGTGACCCTGCCGTACCCGGTGTCGATGGACCGCCGTCCGGTAACGTCCGAGATGGACAGACCCGGTGCGCGGTCCGCGGCCGGCGAGAGCGGCCGGGCCGGCTTGTAGTACACCGCACCTGCCGGGACCGAGACCAGCTCGCGGCTCGGGTACCGCAAGGCGGTCAGCGCGCCACCGAAGACGCATCCCGTGTCAACGCATATGGTGTTGTTGACCCATTCGGTGGTCAGCGCCGGCGTATGTCCATACACGACGGTCGCGCTCCCCCGGTAGTCACGGGCCCACGGGTACCGGACGGGCAGACCGTACTCGTCGGTCTCGCCGGTCGTGTCGCCGTACAGGCAGAAGCTTCGTACCCTTGCCGACGCGCGGCCCTGGTACTCCTCCTTCAGCCCGGCGTGGGCGACGACGAGGTGGCCGCCATCAAGGACGTAGTGCGAGATGAGGGAGTCGAGGAAATCGGGAACGGTCTCGGCGAGCTCCGGTTCGGCGCCAAGCTGGTCCAAGGTCTCGGCGAGGCCGTGGCTGATCCGAACCTTCCGGCCATGAAGCTTGCGCAGCAGCTTGTCCTCGTGGTTGCCGGCCACGCAGAGTGCGGTCCCGGAGCCCACCATGCCCATCACGAGGCGCAGGACGCCTGGCGTATCCGGTCCGCGGTCGACAAGATCGCCGAGGAAGACCGCCGTGCGACCCTCCGGGTGGGTGGCACCAACCGACCGGCCGTGCTCATCGGGAATCAGCAACCAGCCGAGCCGCTCCATTAATTCTTCCAACTCGGCCCGGCAGCCGTGGACATCGCCGATGATGTCGAACGGACCGGTCAGGTCCCGCCGGTCGTTGAAGAGCCTCTGGAACGCGACCTCGGCCGACTCCACTTCGGATGGTCCACGCAGGACGTGAATCGTACGGAACCCTTCCCGGGCAAGGCTGCCGAGACTGCGGCGCAGGTCGCGGTGTTGGCGGGTGACGACCGATCGGCCGAACCTACGGTCGGGACGTTGCTGCGTACGTGTCCAGCACACCTCCTCGGGGACGTCGACGACGATGGCGACCGGCAGTACATCGTGCTCCCGCGCGATGCGGACGAGCGCGGTCCGCGCGAACGGCTGGACGTTCGTGGCGTCGATCACGGTCAGGCGGCCGGCCCGCAGCCGGATGCGGGCGACGTGATGCAGCGCCTCGAACGCCGCCGCCGACGCGGACTGGTCGTTCTCGTCGTCGGCGACCATGCCGCGGAACGCGTCGGAGGAGAGGACCTGGGTCGGCGCGAAGTGGCGCCGGGCGAAGGTGGACTTGCCCGAGCCGGTGACGCCGACCAGCACGACGAGCGACAGATCCGGAATCGTCAGGGTGGTCATCTGTCCCCCGTACGGGTGAAGATGGCCAACTGGGTCGGGCTGCCGAGTTCGGGATCCGGCTCGCCGACTCCTTGGATGTCCACTGTGTACGGGTAGGTTGACGCCACCGCCGCACACCACGCGGCGAACTCAGCCCGGGTCCATTCGAACCGATGGTCGTGATGACGCAGCGAGCCCGCGGCCATCCCCACGTAGTGGGGGTTGTACTCGACATTGGGGGTCGTGATGACCACTGTGGACGGACGGGCGTGGCCAAAGACGGACGCGGCGACCGCCGGCAACCGGGGCGGGTCGATGTGCTCGATCACCTCCATCAGGACCGCCGCATCGAAGCCGACCAGCCGGTCGTCGGTGTATGTGAGCGCGGACTGAAGCAGCCGGACCCGGGACGGCCGCCGGTCCAGTCGGAGGCGGCGTTCGGCCACCGCCAGCACCCGCGGCGAAACGTCGACACCCACGAGCTCGGTGCAGCTGGCGACCTTCATCAGGTCGCCCAGCAGGGCTCCCTCGCCGCAGCCGAGGTCGAGTACGCGGGCGGGCGGGCGTGTGGCGAGGGCGGCGAGGACCGCCTCCCGCCGCTGCTTGGCCAGCGGTACGGCGATCGGCGCCAGGTCGGCGTCCTCGTCGGCGGCCGATTCGATCGGCGTGTCGATGCTGTCTGGCTCGGCCGCGTCGTCCGCCTGGGCCAGCTTTCCGGCCAGCTCCTGCAGCGCCTCCCCGGCCAGGCCGCGCTGGTGGGCGAGGAAGCGCCGGGTGATGAATGCCTTCTCCGGGTGCGTCGCGAGCCAGCCTTCGCCCGCGCGCAGCAGCTTCTCCACCTCGTCCGGCGCCACCCAGTAATGCTTCGAGTCGTCGAGGACCGGCAGCAGAACATACAGATGGTTCAGCGCATCGGCGAGGCGCAGGGTGCCGGTGAGGCTGAGGTCGACATAGCGGCTCGTACCCCACTGCGGATGCGTCTCGTCCAGCTGCACCGGGGTCGCCGTCACCGTCCAGCCCAGGGGTGCGAAGAGCCGCTCGGCGTGCACGCCGCCCCGAACCACGGGAACGCGTGCCTCGAGCGGTATCGGCGTGGCCGCGAGCTCTGGACGGTCAGCGCTGTGACCGCGCATGGCGGAGCGGAACGCGCGGTTGAGCGCAGCGGCGAGAAGGCTCGACGCCGCGTACGGCCGGTCGTTGACATGCTGGCCGAGCGTGAAGCTGTCTCCGGTGCCACCGGTACGAAGTCGCGCCAGCCGCAGCGGGTCGATGTCGAGCAGCAGCGCGGCGGTGCACCGCGTGGCCGAGGCCTCCGGAAAGAACACGTGCGCCGTGCCGACGGACAGCTCGAATGTGTGTACCCGCTCAGGGTGCTTGACCAGCAGGTAGCCCAGGTCGGTCGCCGGTTCGTGGGTCGTGGTGATGGTCAGCAGCACGTGGCCATGGTGCCAGGGGCGCGACGATTTGACCTCTGTGTTTGTGGGGCCACGGTGTCGGAAGGGACCTCAGCGGTAGTCGTCGTCGAGTTCGACCACGTGGGCCTGTTCGAGTGCGTCGAACTCGTCGACGTACGGGTTGACGATGTAGACACCCTCGGGTTCCTCGGCCGGATCGGCCGGCACAGCCTGCTCGTAGGCGTCGGCGACCGGTGCCTCGGGGTCCCGCTCCTCGGGATCGAGCGCGGAGACGGGCAGCTGCTCTTCGCTCATGGCCACGACCTCCTCACCAGTCCGTGTACGTCAACCGTACGGCGTACCGACCGCTACCGCCTCGTCAATGTCTACCCCTCGGGCGCGCCGACCGCGACTGTTGGATACTGCAGGCGAGGGACAGAGCGGTCCACGGCTCACGACACAGGCAAGGAGCGCGTCCGATGCCCATCGCCACATCCGAGGTCTATGCCGAGATGATCACCCGGGCGAAGGCCGGCGGGTTCGCGTACCCGGCGATCAACATCAGCTCCTCGCAGACGCTGAACGCGGCGCTGCGGGGCTTCGCGGACGCCGGCAGCGACGGGATCGTCCAGATCTCCACCGGAGGCGCCGAGTACCTGTCAGGGCCGACCATCAAGGACATGTTCACCGGGTCGGTGGCGCTCGCCTCGTTCGCGCACGAGGTCGCGAAGAAGTACCCGGTCAACATCGCGCTGCATACGGACCACTGCCCGAAGGAGAGGCTGGACGGGTTCGTCCGCCCGCTGCTCGCGTTGTCGAGGGAGCGGGTGGCCGCTGGCGGCGAGCCGCTGTTCCAGTCCCACATGTGGGACGGCTCCGCGGTGCCGCTGGGCGAGAACCTCCAGATCGCCGAGGAGCTGCTGCGGGAGTGCGCCGCCGCGAAGGTGATCCTCGAGATCGAGGTCGGGGTCGTCGGCGGCGAGGAGGACGGTGTCGTCGGCGAGATGAACGAGAAGCTCTACTCGACCGTCGACGATGGACTCGCCACGGCGGCCGCGCTCGGCTTCGGCGAAAAGGGCGTCTACATGGCGGCACTCACGTTCGGCAACGTGCACGGGGTGTACAAGCCGGGCAACGTCAAGCTCCGCCCCGAGATCCTCAAGGAGATCCAGGACGCGGTCGGCGCGAAGTACGGCCGGGAGAAGCCGTTCAACCTCGTCTTCCACGGCGGCTCCGGCTCGCTGCTCAGCGAGATCCGGGCGGCGCTGGACTACGGCGTGGTGAAGATGAACGTCGACACGGACACCCAGTACGCGTACACGCGGCCGGTCGCGGGCCACATGTTCACCAACTACGACGGTGTGCTCAAAGTGGACGGTGAGGTCGGGAACAAGAAGGCGTACGACCCGCGAACCTGGGGCAAGGCAGCCGAGGAGGGCATGGCCAAGCGCGTGGTGCACGCCTGCGAGGACCTGCGGAGTACGGGGACGACCCTCGCCGCCTGATGCCATGTGCAAGCAGGGGCACCGTATTGGCCTTGTCGCGCAAGTAGGGTGCCCCTACTGCCCGGTAACTTGGGAAGGCCCGGACGGGAGAATGCGCGTCCACTGTGGATCCTCCGGCGTGGCCGTGAAGTCGTAGCGGACGGCGTCGGCACGCAAGGCGACCAGGCTGGTCGAGGTCGAGCCGTAGATGCGCCCGGCGAACTCGACGCCGGCGTCGTCGACCGTCAACTCCCGGCGCACGATGAGTGCGGCCGGATCGTCCATCGCGAGACCGTCGCCCCGGGCCAGCTCGGCCCATCCGCCCCAGAAGTCCACAGTAGACTGGCCGTCGCCGAGCACCACCCGGTCCAGTAGCGGCATGAAATGTGGTACGAGTGGATCGTCCATTGTGTCCACACCGGCGTTGACGATGACATGGTCGCCGGGCTCGATCTCGGTACGGAGCACGTCGACGCCGTCCCACGACCAGACGACAACGCCATCGGGCGAACCGAGCAGCAGGTGGAAGCCGTCGTAGAGGCGGACGGAGTCGGGGTCCAGCTTGCCGCCCAGGCCGACGCTCAACGCCGCCAGCGGAAGCCCGCCCCGGCTCGGCCGGACCCCGGACGCAGGCAATGGCAGCCGTACCCCGTTGAGCAGAGCCGCAACGGCCGGCCGGTCCGGCCGTACGGCGAGCCAGGTGCCCCCTGCCATACGGTCCCGGCCGCCGAACACCCCGCGTGCCTCGTCCGGCCAGTGCGCCGACGGCGGGTCCCACGGACGGTCGACGAACTCGTCCCGGACCGCCGCGAGCTGCATCGGCCATGCCGCCTCGGGCTGGAAACGCAACAGCACGGTGCACACGCGGGGAGCGTACGCGGGCGTTTGCGATGTCAGCGAAGGGGCGGTAGGGCGACCGCGGGGTGCCGGCCGGCCAACCACGATGGGCGGACCTGGATCCCGGTCAGGCGGCCCAGCAAGGACAAGGCGGATGTCTCGGCGCCGAAGAGGCCGAACCGCAGGCCGTCCAGGTGCCCTTCGAGTCCTCTGCACTCGTGGCTCAGCAGTGGATCGAACTCCGCGACGATCATGCCGTCCACGGCGTACACGAAATGCATGACGGCCTGCACGTTTCGGAAGAAGGACGCCAGCCGGGCCCCACGGGAGAGCGCCTCGGCCGCCTCCTCGGCCCGCCAGCCGTTGTGCTCCGCGACCAGCACGCCGTCCCCGACCCGGTCGACCATCGTCCACTGCGGGCCGTCCGCGGTCCAGAAGCACTCCTCGAACGTCCGGGCCTGTGCCGAGCCCGGATCACCGCCGAGGCGCCGGACCGTCTCGTCGGGGTCGAGGCCGACGACTGCCGTGAAGCAGTACGCCTCAAGCTGGTCGATCCAATCGGGGCCGTCCTCGGCGGTCACCCAGCGATCATCCCGCGTCGAGGAGACGCACCGCGTCCGAAACGTCATCGGTGAGACCGATGAGACGGCTGAGGTCCCCGTGGGGGGATCCGGCGAGCAGCGGCCGCAGAAGGCTTTCGACCGGAACGACCTCGGTCCAGTACCGCTGATCCAGAAAGACCAGCGGGCCACTCGGCCCGTCGGCCGCGTAGAACGCCTTGGTCGCCGCCTGGAAGACCTCCTGTACGGTTCCGGCCGTACCCGGGGCGAATACGACGCCGCCCCGGGCCAGGCGCAGCAGTGTGTCCTCCCGGATCGCGTTGGAGAAGTACTTCGCGATGGCGCCGGCGAACAGGTTGGCTGGCTCGTGCCCGTACAGCCAGGTAGGGATCGACAGGCCGCCCCGCTCGAGCTGGCTCACCGGATCGGCCGTCGTGCCGGCCGCAAATCTGCGCCGGACTTCGAGAGCGGCGGCCGTGAACGCCTGGGGTTGCGCGAACGTGGGCGCGGTGGCGAGCACCGCGATCGCGTCGTCGAGCGCCTCCGGCCCGTACGGGTGCAGGAAAGCGCCGAGGTTGACCGCCTCCATGATGCCGGGGCCGCCGCCGGTGACAACGAGCCGTCGAGCCCGCGCGAGCTCGAGCGCGAGCCGGGCGGCCGTCCGGTACGCCGCGGAGCCACGAGGGAGGGCGTGACCACCCATCACCCCGATGATGCTCGTCGCGCCACGTTCGCCGATCCATGCCGTCGTCGCGTCCGCGAGGGCGTTGTCGATGCCGGCGTCGTGGATGCGCTGGGCGAGGGCCTCACGCACCGGAGGCAGCGGACCACCATTGCGGACGACGTGCCGGTAGACGATGGTGTCGTACATCGACTCGAACCCACCATCGGCGAATCCGGCGGCCAGGTCGTCCGGGGTGTACAGGCCCGCCGGAGTGGTCGGGTACGGAAGGCCGTCGAAGACCGGGACGACGTTGGCCCCGCGGCGGACGACATCGGCGATTGCGTCGGCATCGCGGAAGCGGCATCCCACGAAGAGCGCGTCGTCGACTTCGATCGAGCTGAGATCCACATCCAAGCGAAGGCCCTGGATTGTGAGACCGGCCAGGGTCCCAGCGCTCAGTTGGGCGGCGAGCTCGCCCGGCGAGTCGATCTCGGCGTGGGTAGCCTCGGGCGGCCAGGGCAGGGGGACGGTCAGCGGCATCCGGCCAGCCTAGAGGGCATGAGGTTTCGTGCCAGGCCATGTGCGCAGTCCTTTGTGGATTGATTGCGGGTCGGGAGTAACCCCTGGCGGCGAGGCTCGCCGAGAACTGTCGCGGATCGGCGCTATGGTCATCGACGCCGGCCCATCACCGAGACACGCGTGACGCATTTCAGCGCGGGTCGACAGACGCTGGACGAACCGTGGGGCCTCGTTCTCGGAGCAGACGAAACAGTGGCCCGGGCGCCCGGGCCACTGCGTACCGGGTCCTGGGGAGGCTCCGGACCTCTGATTCAACCCAGCTCAGAGGTGGTTGACCATGGCCGGACGTGTGGAAACGGCCTCACCCGTTCAGCTATCCATCTCCGGCAAGGGCGGGGTTGAATGGAATCATGGTCAATCTCCTGCCCGAGCCTCCGGCCACCCGTCTTCCTGCGGATCCCGCGGAGGCAGCGACCGCCGAAGGCAAGCTCAGCGCCGAGGAGCTCGCGGCCAGGTTCCCGGCGTCCAGCGCCTCCTGGGCGACGCTCGCCGAGCGTGCCCTCGCCGACGGGCAGACCATCGCGGCATACGCCTTCGCTCGGACCGGCTACCACCGCGGCCTCGACCAGCTGCGCCGCAACGGCTGGAAGGGGTCCGGACCAGTGCCCTGGTCGCACCAGCCGAACCGCGGATTCCTGCGCTGTCTCAGCGTTCTGGCCAAGGCGGCGGCTTCGATCGGGGAAGCGGACGAGGCCGCCCGGTGTGCCCAGTTCCTGCGCGACTGCGATCCGGCGGCGGCCGACGCTCTCGCCGGCTGAGTCACCCCACGAAGTCGCTCGCTGCGCTCACGACTCCGCGAGGACCCCGACCTGACCGGAAGAAGGCGTCGCTCGCGCCTCACACGCCGTCGGCCACGGCAGCGGCCGCCCGGAGCCACGCCCGCCGGCTTTCGCCGGATATCGCCGAGTAGCGGACCGGCGCTCCCGAGTCGAGGTGCCGGTCGTACGGAACCCGCAGGACGCTCCGGCAGCGCGCGGCGAAATGACGCTCGATGGGCCGCGGGTTTACCTCGCGGCGGTGTGGCGGCATGGTCATCACCGCCACGGCGCGCCGGACCAGCGCCTGCCGGCCGGTCTGCTCCAGGTGGTCGAGCAGCCGGGCGGCGGTCTCCGCTGAGTCGTTGCGCGCCGACATCGTGACGACCAGCTGATCAGTGGCGTCGACGGCCGCCTGCCAGTTCTCCGCCCGTACGTTGTTGCCGGTGTCGACCAGGAGCAGCTTGTAGAACCGGCCGACCACCTCGCGCAGGTCCCGGAAGGCTCGTGCGGTCAGCATCTCGCCGGCCGTCGCCGACTCGTCCGAAGCGAGAACGTCGAACATTGCGCCGTTTTGGCTGCGGACGTATGCCGAAAGGTCGCCGACACGGCCGCCGTGGCTGAACCGGTCCAGGTTCTCCAACAGGTCGCGGACGGTCCGGCCGTGGACGTCGGGCAGTGCCCGCATGCCGAGGGTGCCCTGCGTCTCATTGTTGTCCCAGGCCAGGACGAAGCCGCCGCGAGCCTGTCCGAAGGTGAGCCCCAACAGGAGAGTGGCGACGGTCTTGCCGGCGCCACCCTTGGGGTTGACCACGGTGACCTGCCGAAGACCGCCGAAGTTGCGCCGTACCGCGGCCAGCGACAGCCCGCCGTCCCGCCCGCCGGAGCGCGAGCTGAAGCTGCTACGAGCACGTACGGCGAGGAGTTCGGCTCGTCTGGCGGCGAACTCTTCGGCGGTAGGGGCGGCGTAGTGCATCCGTACATCGATCTCCGGGTGGTGCCGGTGCGGTGGTGTGGAAACGTAGCCGGGCCGAGGGTGTTCGGCCGGGCGGTCTGGCTGATCGGCCGGAGCCTGAACGTCCGGCGCAGCCGGTGGGCTGCGATGCGTCAGCGGCTGACGCCACGGAGAGTTCGGCGCGAACTCGGCCGGCTGCTCATCGCATTCATCCCCGTCCACGCCTCCCCCTCTGCGCTCGTCGCACCGGGGGCAACGGTAACGGAGCCGTCACTGGACGTACAGCGCCCACGCGTGCCGCTCGACCCACCACGAGCGCTTGCGGGTCAGCTTCGCGGTCACCCCGTCGTCGACGTAGGGAACGGAGTCGTCCCGTGGGGCGACGCTGACCGCGCGTCCCCGCGCACGGCGCACCTCCACGCTGACCGTGGCAGTTCGGAACAAGCGGCGATGCAGCACCGGTCGGGCGACCGCGACGTCGACCGCGCCGTCGTCGGGCAGGGCGTCGAGGATCAGTGGAAGACCGTCCACATCGGATGGTCCGGTGTTGCTGACGGCGCAGGCGAGCAGCGGCTCGGCGCCGTCGCTGAGGATCGTGTCGTCCACCTCCACCCGACCCCGCCACGCACCGGCCGAGCCGGTCACCGTGACGCCGCCGACCAGCGCGCCGTGCAGCGTCACCGAGCCGCCGTCGGTGCGGAGGAGGTCGAACCGGCGGGCCCTTCCTGCGCTGACGGCCCCCGCGACCGCACCCGGATCTCGCGGGAGGTCGAGCCGGTCGACGAGCGCGGGAACCGCCGGGACGAGCGGGAGGATCGCGATCGGCGGTAGGTCGAACATCGTTCGTCCGGCCGGCAGGTCGGCCGGCCGTTTCGATGGTGGCGGGGCATGGTGACGCACCATCCGGCGGATCACGGCGCGTACCTGAGCGTCGGTGGCGGCGGCCACGATCAGTTGCGCATCGCCCGACTCGACCGGCTTGACCGCGGTGTCGATCTCCGCGTCGGAATAGGCCGTCACCTGCTCGACCCGTGCCCCGTGGCCGCGCAGCGCGTCGGCGCACGCCAATACGGGCACCCGCGAGGCGCCAGCGCAGCCGTCCTCGCCCGAGTCCTCGGCGAGCGACAGGATCACCACCGCACGCACGTTGCGAGCCTCCCTCGCGGCCGGTCACGCCATTCCTTGTTAGCCTGACATCCCGGGGTGAAGGTGCGCCGGGCGCCCTCGACGGAGGTCGCGCCCGGCACTCCCGGAGAGGCGGACGAGATGCCAGCGATCGTACTGATCGGCGCCCAATGGGGCGACGAAGGCAAAGGTAAGGTCACCGATCTGCTCGGCGGGCGGGTCCAGTACGTCGTGCGGTACTCGGGCGGTAACAACGCCGGCCACACGGTGATCACCCCCGACGGGGAGAAGTACGCCCTGCATCTGACGCCGTCGGGTGCCTTGTGGCCCAATGCGACGACGGTGATCGGCAACGGCGTCGTGGTCGATCCCAAGGTCCTGATCACGGAACTGGACGGGCTGCGGGCCCGGGGCGTCGACGTGTCCCGGCTACGGATCTCCGGAGACGCGCACCTGATCATGCCCCACCACCGGGCGCTGGATCGGGTGGTCGAGCGGTACCTCGGCTCCGCCCGAATCGGGACCACCGGGCGCGGCATCGGGCCGGCGTACGGCGACAAGGTGGCCCGGATGGGGATCCGGGTGCAGGACCTGCTCGATCCCGGGATCATGCGGCAGAAACTCGAGCTGGTGCTGAGGGAGAAGAACCAGATCCTGTTCAAGGTGTACAACCGCAAGGCGATCGACACCGAGGCGGTGCTGGACGAGTACGAGGGGTACGCCGAGCGGCTCCGGCCCTACATTGTGGAGACTCGTACCCTGTTGTGGGACGCGCTCGACCGCGGGGAGACGGTCCTGCTCGAGGGTGCGCAGGCGACGATGCTGGACCTGGATCACGGCACCTACCCGTTCGTCACCTCGTCGAATCCCACCGCGGGCGGAGCCTGCGTGGGCGCGGGCATCCCACCGACGGCGATCAGCCGGGTGATCGGGGTGACGAAGGCGTACACGACCCGGGTCGGCAGCGGCCCGTTCCCGACCGAGCTCTTCGACGACAACGGGATGCACCTGCTCAAGGTCGGCCAGGAGTACGGGACCACGACCGGGCGCGAGCGCCGCTGTGGGTGGTTCGACGCGGTTGTGGCCCGCTATTCCGTACGTCTGAACGGCATCACCGACCTCGTGGTGACCAAACTGGACATTCTCTCGGGCTTCGAGAAGGTGCCGATCTGCGTCGGGTACGAGATCGACGGCGAGACCTTCACCGATATGCCGATGACCCAGACGGCGTTCCACCATGCCCGTCCGGTCTACGAGGAACTCGACGGGTGGTGGGAGGACATCTCGAAGTGCCGGACCATGGAGGAGCTTCCCGACAACGCGCGCCGCTACCTGGACCGGATCGAGGAGCTGGCCGGGACCCGCGTCAGCGTCGTCGGCGTGGGCCCCGGGCGGGAGGAGAACGTCGTCCGTCACGCCCTGCTGCCATAACGTTGGACCCCGACCGGGGGTTGGGCTCTCCACGATCCGCAGCCGGCTAGCATCACGTCTCGTGCGGGTACTGGTGGTGGGCTCGGGGGCGCGGGAACATGCTCTGGTACTGAGCCTCGCCGCGGATCCGGCGGTCACGGATCTCTTCGCCGCCCCTGGTAACCCCGGAATCTCCCAGCTCGCTCGCTGCCACCCGGTCGTCCCCACCGATCCGGCTGCCGTGGCCGCTTTGGCGTGCGGTCTCGACACCGACCTCGTGGTGATCGGACCCGAGGCGCCGTTGGTGGCC
>JBKPDY010000044.1:0-9442 GCA_046728155.1 Actinomycetota bacterium | reverse complement strand
TCCGGGAGATCAACTACACCAAGCTGCAGGGATCGCAGACCAACTGGCAGAACCGGCACACCGTGTACACGCACGGGTACGGGTTCGTCGCGGCTCCGGCAAACCAGGTGTGCCCGACCAGCGGCGCGCCGATCTTCGTTTCCGGCCTGATCGGACCGAGCGCCGCCAGCACCACCCAGGATTCGTGTGCCTCCTCCACCGAGACGATCAAAGTCTCGCAACCGCGCATCTACTACGGCGAGCTGGCCGGCGACGACGACTACACGATCGTGGGGCGTCCCACCGGCGCGTCCGACACCGAGTTCGACCAACCGGCGGGCGGGGGCGTGTCAAGTTTCACCTACGCTGGCAGTGGCGGGGTTCCGATCAACTCCCTGTTCCGCAGGGTGCTCTACGGGTTGCACTTCCGCGAGGCGAACTTCCTGCTCTCTGATGTCTTCAACGACAACTCGAAGCTCATCTACATTCGCAACCCGCGTGAGCGGGCCGAGCGGGTCGCGCCGTTCCTGACCTTCGACGGCGACCCGTACCCGGCCGTCATCAACGGCAAGGTCGTGTGGATCCTCGACGGTTACACCACATCGGCCACATACCCGTACTCGCAACGGGTCGACCTGCGGGCGGCCGCGTCCGACGCGCAGTCCGGCACCGGAACCGTGCTGCAGGAGCGGCAGAACATCAACTACATCCGCAACTCGGTGAAGGCAACGGTCGACGCCTATGACGGCAACGTGACGCTCTACAACTTCGACTCGTCCGACCCGATCATCACGGCCTGGAACAACGCGTTCGGTGGCAACCTGATCAAGCCGCTCTCGGACGCGCCGCCGGAGCTGCTCGCCCACTTCCGGTATCCCGAGGACCTGTTCAAGGTGCAGCGCGATCTGATCGCGCAGTTCCACGTGGACGACCCGCAGCAGTTCAACTCCGCTCAGGACTTCTGGTCGGTACCGGACGACCCGGCTCAGGCCACCAACCCCGGCGGTGCCTCCGGTAGCCAGCCGCCGTACTTCCTGCTCACCCAGTTCCCGGGCGAGCAGGCGGAACGGTTCCAACTGACCGCCGCACTGACCCCGCTGAACCGGCAGAACCTCGCCGCGCTGCTGACCGGGGTGATCTCCCCCGACGACGGGAAGCTGAGCCTTGAGCTGCTGGAGCTACCCCGCGAGACGCGGATCCCCGGCCCCGGGCAGGCGCAACAGACGATGACGTCCGACGCCGGTGTCCGACAACAGATCACCTTCCTGCAAGGGCAGGGGTCGCAGGCCACGATCGTCCCCGGGAACCTGCTGTCACTGCCGTACGCGGACGGGCTGCTCTACGTCGAGCCGGTCTACATCAAGCTGCAGCAGGCCAATCCATTCCCGCTGTTGCGGTTGGTGTTGGTGAGCTACGGCACGCAGGTCGGGTACGCACCGACCCTGCCCGCCGCGATCCAGGTCATGGTCGACAAGAACCCCTCGCAGACGCCGCCGTCGCAGACACCACCGAACCAGACGCCGCCGCAGAATCCGCTGACCGGACTGACGCCGGCGCTGCAGGCCGCCGCCCAGAAGATCGATAAGGCGATCAGTGATCTTCAGGCAGCGCAGAAGAACGCGGACTTCGCCGCGCAGGGCAAGGCGCTGGCCGATCTGGAGGCCGCGATGAATGACTGGAAGACGGCCGCGGCCGCCGCCGGCCTGCCGTCGACCACACCGCCAACTCCGGCACCGACGGGGTAGCCGCTTTCTAGGTCCGGTTTGGCGCTGTTGCGCTCGCTGAGCTAACCTTGCGTGCGCGACGCGGGGTGGAGCAGCTCGGTAGCTCGCTGGGCTCATAACCCAGAGGTCCCAGGTTCAAATCCTGGCCCCGCTACCAAGAAGCAGCAGGTCAAGGGCCAGGTTCTCGAGATCGAGAACCTGGCCCTTGATTGTTCGACCCCCATTTTGACCCTCGAACAGGGCATGACCGGCGAGCAGTGATCAGCAGCCAGAAAGGTGTGGGATCACGTCCAGTCACGCGCCGAGAAGGGCCAGTGGGCGCTGGTTGGCTCGGGGCGCGCCGGGGTAGACCCGGGCCTCTTGCCAGACGTCCGCCCGCCGGGGCATCATTAGTTCGTCACGAAAGGTTCGTGACGAACTATCTATACTCGACAGGTGGACGGTGACCGATCCTAAGACCGCGGCGGACGAGATCGGCCGGCTGTACCCGGCGGTGTACCGGCGATTTCACGTCTCCCGGCGCCCAGTCGGCGGCAGCGACCTCACTCCCCGGATGCTGGGTGTGCTGCACCACCTGTCGGCCAGCGGGCCGCTGACTCTCGGCGAATTGGCCACGCACCTGGGCCTGTCCAAGGCGACCGTCACCGAGCTGGTGACCCGGGTCGAGGAGCGGGGGCTGGTGGACCGGATGCGCGACGAGCGCGACCGGCGGCGGGTCTACGTCTGGCTGACCGAGTACGGCCGCCAGCGGGCGAACTCTTACGTCCGGGTGCTCGCCGATGACGAGCTGCTCGCTGCGGTCCGCCGGATGACTTCGACCGACCGTGTATCACTCATCTACGGCCTGCGCGCCTTGTTGGCCGCGGCCGACGGGAAGGAGCCCAGTGATGACAACACTGAACTGTGAGAGCTGCGGGATGCCGATGCGGACTGCCGAGGACCACGCGCCCGGCCACTCCGGCAGTACGTGGTGCCGGCACTGCTCCACTGAGGACGGCAGCCTGCAACCGTTCGAGGAGCGGTTCGAGCGTATGACCCAGTGGGCGGTTCGCAAGGACGGGCTGGACCGGGCGGCCGCCGAAGCGAAGACGCGCGAGTACATGCGCACCATGCCGGCCTGGCGCGACCACCCCGCGCTGCAGACCTGACCGCCGACGATAGGCGGCGCAGCCGGGGATTGCAGAGACCGGCGGATCACCGGTCGGTACGGGTCTTGCCGGCCTCCAGGAGTCGTTTGACGTTGTGGTAGCTGGAAGGTGCGCCCCTCGCCGCCATCCGGCGGACCATCGGAACGAGGGCTACGCCGATCCCGTGTCCTTCGAAGCCGAGGGCGAACGTGACCCGCGACCGCGTCCCGTCGTCGAGGGGCTCGACGGTGATGCTTGCGCGTGGTCTGATCGGTCCGTCGATGCCGGCCACGGCCCACCGGCGTGATGGTTGGTTCTCCGTCACCTGCTGCGTCATGGTGCGGTCGCTGCGGCCGATCCGACGAGTGGTCGTGAACCGCGCGCCCATGTCAGGTGTGCCAGCCCCCGACACGCGCACCTCGCGCACGTCGCGCTGCCACTCGGCGAAGCGGGTGGGATCGGTCAGGTACGAGAACACCTCCTGCGGTGGGCATTCGATCTCGATCGTCGTCACCAGGTCGGACATGGTCTGCATCTCCTTGTCGTGCGGCCGGATCCGGTCACGCGGGCCTGGATGTGGTCCGTCATTGTGGTAGACGGACGGCGACAGCGGGATGTGACCGTGGACGACGAGACGTGGCTGGCGGAACGGTTTGAGGCGCATCGTGCCCGCTTGCGTGCCGTCGCGTACCGGATGCTCGGCTCGCGAAGCGAGGCCGACGATGCGCTGCAGGAATCCTGGCTGCGCGTCAGCCGGGCCGACACGAGCGGCGTGGAGAACCTGGGTGGCTGGCTGACCACCGTCGTCGGCCGGGTCTGCCTGGACATGCTGCGCTCACGGCGCGCGCGGCGCGAGGACCCCCTGGATCTGACTGAGCTGGACGCTCTGGTCGCCCACGACGGCGAGGTCGACCCGGAGCAGGAGGCGCTGCTCGCCGACTCTGTCGGCCTCGCGCTGATGGTGTTACTCGACACGCTGACTCCCGCTGAACGGCTCGTATACGTCCTACACGACCTGTTCGCGATGCCGTACGACGAGATCGCACCCATAGTCGGAAGAACCGCTACCACCGCGCGAAAGCTGGCCAGCCGTGCCCGGCGTCGGATCCAGGCCGCGCCCTCGGCTCCCGACACGGACCCGCGCGGGCAACGCGCCGCCGTCGCGGCCTTCCTTGCCGCCTCGCGCGAAGGGGACTTCGACCGGCTCGTCGCACTTCTTGCCCCCGACGTGGTCGCCCGGGCCGACGCCGCCGCCGCCGGTACGCCGCGGGAGGTGCGCGGCGCGTCGGCGGTGGCCGGGCAGGCGCTGGCCTTCTCCCGCTACGCCGGATCCGCACAGCTCGCGTTGGTGAACTCGACCGTGGGCATCGTCGTGGCCCCGCACGGCCGCCCCACCACGGTCCTCGCGTTCACGGTGAGATACGGACGGATCGTGGAGATCGACATCGTGGCCGATCCGACCCGGCTCGACCGACTCGATCTGGCTGCGCTCGACTGAGCGTTCGAACCATGGGGACCGTCGGGCATGCGGTCCCGGCCGTCCTGCAACTCAGGAACGGCGACGGTGTCGCTGGCCCGCCTGGGCAGGAGCCGCTGCGATCGTGAAACCCGCGCGCGGGCCCGGCCGACCGCGGTGGTAGCGCAGAGGATGCGGTGGGGCCGCCACCGCAGTAGGTTGCGGCGCGGAGGCAAATGAACGCTCGCCCGGGGCGAGTCTGACCAGTAATGGATGACCAACCCGCAACCTCGTTGTGGTTACCGTGATACCGGCCTGGCGGACCAGTTCGCGGACATCCCTGACCTGTTCATCGGTCATGAGTGTGATGACGGTCCCGGCAGCTCCCGCGCGAGCCGTACGGCCGGATCGGTGCAGATAGGCCTTGTGCTCACCCGGCGGATCCGCGTGGATGACGCGGGCGACATCGTCGACGTGAATGCCGCGGGCGGCGATGTCTGTGGCCACCAACGTGTTCGCGCTGCCATTGGCGAATGCGAGCAGGTTGCGGGTGCGCGCAGACTGGGCCAGGTTGCCATGCAGCTCCACCGCTGGCACCCCGGCGTTGACGAGCCGGCGGGTCAAGGCCTTCGCCCCGTGCTTGGTCCTGGTGAAGACCAGCGTTCGGCCGGGGGCGGCGACCAGGTCGACGAGCACCGGAAGCCGGTCGTCGTGGGCGACATGCAGGACGTGGTGCGACATTCCGGCGACCGGCGATAGGACCGAGTCGACACTGTGGACAGTCGGGTCGGAAAGAAAGCGCCGTACGAGACGATCGACGCTGGCGTCGAGAGTGGCCGAAAAGAGCAGCCGCTGGCCGGAGCGGGGTGTCCGGTCCAGCAGGTCCGCAACGACGGGCAGGAAGCCGAGGTCGGCCATGTGGTCGGCCTCGTCGAGCACAGTGATCTCGACCGCATCGAGGCGAGCGTGTCCCGCCCTGAGGTGATCCATGAGACGTCCGGGGCAAGCGACGAGGACATCGACGCCGGCGCGGAGGCCGGCGATCTGCGGACCATAGCGCGCCCCGCCGAACACGGTAAGCATGCGAAGCGACAGCGCGTCGGCCAAAGGCTGGGCGGCTGCGGCGATCTGAGCCGCCAGTTCCCGTGTGGGCGCGAGGATCAGTGCCCTGGGACGATTCGGCCGGCGTGGGGAAGAACTCGCAGCCAGGCGTGCGAGCATTGGCAGTACGAAGGCGTAGGTCTTGCCCGAACCGGTGCGACCACGACCCAGAACATCGCGTCCGGCGAGGGCATCGGGCAGCGTGGCCGCCTGGATGGGGAACGGCGCGGTTGCGCCTTGCGCCGCGAGCGCCCGGACCAGGACGGGGGGCAACCCGAGGTCGGCAAAGGTGAGCGCGGCAGAGGAGTGTGTGAGTGAGGGGCGGCGGGCCGCCATACGGGTCTCCGATTATCTGAGGGTCGACCTGCCTGGTGCGGCCGTGGCACGGCGCGGACGCATGCTGGTCAAAATTAATGGCGGCAAAGATCGTTGAATTCGAGCCGCAAGACACAGCATACCGCATCCCAGCCGCGGACGGCCTTGTGCAGAGAGAGTCCAAGATCGCTAACCGTTCTCAGCACCCTGCACGTGTTATACGGTCAGCAGTGTGAGAGTAGAGCGGCACTGGTGGAATGGTCACTCTGAGCCCCGCGGGCGTCGGGACGTTTTCATTCGGACCGACGGCGAACGGTGGGAAGTGGAGGCCAGGACGGGCGGGGCCACGGGTCGATCGACCGTGCACCAATGTCCTGGGCTGGCATCAGCTGAGATCCTCGCAAATGCGTGGATGGGCGGGCGGCCGGATTGGCGGGAGGTCGCAACGTGACGGTGCCACATTTGTCGTGCGATGACGCTTGCCGTTCACCGTGATTCTGACAGGAGGCGGTCGACGATGCCTTATCTGAGTGACGCAAACCTCCGCGCGGTGCTCATGGTCCTGGTCTCCCGGGCCGGGGGCGAGGTCTATCTCAGTAACGATGAGCTCTACCAGGCCATGATGCCGGAGAGCGGCTTGGTTGAGCGCTTGGTCATCGAGACAACCGCCGAGGGTGTTCGCGTCTCGATCAAGGATTCCTAGGCCGCCGAGTCCGGGCGCCATAGTTCACGTGAAGGCGGCCCGTGCGTCAGCTGTGGAAAGCCGGATGCGTCCAAAGAGGACCTTCACCGTCTCGGTCCACAGTGGATGATGTCAGACGACCGCACCCCTTGGCGCTACTTCGATGGCGGCAACGCCGCGACCGTATAAGATCACGAGCCGGTCGCCATGCCGGCAGCGCAGAGCACCCCCGTCGGTGGAGAGCGCGCTGATCGCCCGCTCAATCGTCGTGGATTCGTCGAGCTCGGGGTCCTCGTGGGTCAGGTCCATCTGACCGCCACCGACGAATCGCACCCGGAGGACGATCATCGTCATGCCATCCAAACTACCGCGAGCTGAGCGCCGATCGTGAGTGCCGCCACACCCACGCCGACCAGTTACAGTGTCACGGCGAACGGCGATCAGCGAGGCGCTGCGGGTTCGGCCATCGTACGTCGGTGGCCCAGGAGAGCTTCTCGAAGAGCCAGATCAGTCGGGCCGATGGGTCGAGTTGGCGTGGTAGGACGCCGTGGCGGGCAGCGGTGGGGTCGGCGTGATGGGAGTTGTGCCAACTTTCCCCGAACGACAGGATGGCGAGTGGCCAGAAGTTGGTCGCCCGGTCCCTGCTCATGAACGGACGTTCGCCGACGACGTGGCAGATGGAGTTGACCGACCATGTGACGTGGTGCAGCAGCGCGATCCGGACCAGGCTCGCCCAGAAGAACGCAGTCACGGCGCCGATCCATGATCCGGTGACGAGGCCGCCAACAAGCGCCGGGGTGAACAGCGAAAGAGCCATGAGGGGAACGAACAGCCGATCGACGCGCTGGATGTCGCGATCGGCGAGCAGGTCAGGGGCGAAACGGGCTTTGTTGCTGACTTCGCGGCTGAACAGCCAGCCGACATGCGCGTACAAGAGACCCTTGGCCAGCGCGGCGATGGATGTGCCGTAGCGCCAAGGCGAGTGCGGGTCGCCTTCGCGGTCGGCGAAGGCGTGGTGGCGGCGGTGATCGGCGACCCATTGGGTCGGAGGGCCCTCCAGCGCGAGTGAGCCGGCGACGGCAAGAGTGATCCTCAGGCCGCGTCGCGCTTTGAAGGAGCCGTGGGTCAGGTAGCGGTGGAATCCGGTCGTGACGCCAAAGCCGGAGATCAGGTATGCGGCTACCGCCAAGATTGCGTCCAGCGGCGAAAGTCCCCATCCCCAGGCGATGGGTATCGCGGCGAGCAGAGCGATGAAGGGCACGACGACGAAGACCCATAGGGCGACGGAGGCGAGCCTCGAATGTGGTGCCTCCAGGAGAGGCTTGGGTCCGTCGGGGCGGATCTGGTCACGATCCAGTACGGAGGAAACGGCAGTCACGGATGTACTCCTAGTCAACACTGGTCTCGGCGAGAGTCCGCTCGTCAGCGTGACCGCGAGGTCTGGGCAGCCAATTGAGCGCCGGAACCTACCGGCACGTAGGGTCATGGTACCCCGGCCGGATGGTGCCTACTTGTCGAGGATGTTGAACAATGAGTGTCGCGAGCGTCCCACGTGGACATGGTCTCGGTGGCGGGCCGTGACCACGCGTGCTACCGTTCAGTCGTAGTTCGGTTTCCGCATACTTTGCCAGCGCCTGGTGACGGTATGACCCAGGCGCTTTCTTGTGTCTTCGGGCCAACGGCGATCCTGCTGCGACCTGACTCCACATGGCGTGGAGTCGAACAACTCCCGAAGGAGCGACATGATTACCGGCACTGTGAAATGGTTCAATGCCGACAAGGGCTACGGCTTCATCTCACCGGACGACGGTGGTGCCGACGTGTTCGCGCATTTCAGCGCTATCGCGTCTGGCGGCTACCGGAGCCTCGATGAGAACCAGCGCGTGACGTTCGAGATCTCGCGCGGACCGAAGGGTCCACAGGCCCAGAACATCCAGCTGGTCTGACCGGACCAGCGTCCACCACGACGAAGCAAGTACCCGGCAGGTGGAATTGCTTCTGCCCGCCGGGCTTGTCAACGCGTTACCGCTCAGCCGATGCGACGGTCCTTGTCGATCCCCACGCAGGCCATGACCGCGATCGGGTCTCCGGATAGGAACACCATGTAGACGTATGGCGGACGCGTCGCGGTTACCTGCGCCAGTTGCACCTGCGCGGCGCCGGCGTCGCGGAGGGCTGCCAACGCTTCAGGGAATCCGGTTGTTGCCGTCCCGGCAGATGCCGTCGCCACTTGCCGTCGTTGGTATGCGGGGAGCATCTGGTTCGCGGGAGCGCCGCCACCCCAGATCATGAGCTCGGCGCCGCCATCAAGAGCCGTGCGGCACGCGGCCGCGGTCGCGGTTGAGCCTGGCTGATCGAGCAACTGCGCCAACGCGTTGCGTTCCATGGGGTGACCATACGCCCAGTCCGCTGAGCATGCATCGTGCCGGGAGGTGGGTGAGTGTCTAAAGTGGATCCAGGCGCGAGCTGACATGCCCTGTGGTACGCTGCTTTCACCTCAATCGCGAGGCTATGAGGCCAGGTCGGGCGTGAGGAATCCGACCCGGCGCGTCAACGGACGTTTGCTTATGCTGTGCCTGCGATCTGAAAGCGGGCCTGTGCCTATTTCGTTCGGGTTTCTCAGTCCCTACCCGCCCTCGCCGTACCGGGTAGCGGAATTCACCGCGGCGTTGATGCAGAGCCTGACCGCGAACGCGCCGGGTGACACCGTTGGCGTCGTGCGGGTCGTCCGTACGCAGATCGCATCGAAGGCGCTGGAAGTCGTTGCCCACCTGCACACCCAGTCGCCCCATCCTTCGCCGGCCGCGGTCAAGGCCCTGAACGAATTTGACGTTGTCATCGTTCAGTACGCATTCGAAGCATTCGACGGCTCGGAAGACCTTCAACTACTGGCGCTGATGAACGAGGTACGCACCCCGATCATCACGGTCGTCCACAGCGTTCCTGCCGTCCCGACGCCGCGCGAACAACAGATCCTCGACCGGCTGTGCGCCGACAGCGCCGCGGTCGTAACGGTCTCCCGTACGGCGCGTGACCGCATTCTCGAGCAGTACCACGT
>JBKPDY010000043.1:0-5045 GCA_046728155.1 Actinomycetota bacterium | reverse complement strand
CCACGACGAACGTCATCCGGTCGGCGCCCGAGTGTTGCAGAACACCATGGCCCAAGTCGCACTGACCAGCCCCGGCGACCGTCACCAGGCCCTGCGCAACACCATGACCGAGCTACTCAGCATGGACGAGCCGCGTCAGAGCATCGCCGCCATGATGTCGGGTCTGGACATCCACTACGACCTCGGGCCGGGACATCCCCTGCTCGGACGACGCATGCCCGATCTGGACATCGCGACCGCCGATGGCCCGCTCCGCGTCTATGAGCTCCTGCACGGCGCCAAGCCGGTGCTGCTCAACCTCGATCAGCCACGCATCCTCGACATCACACCTTGGACTGACCGGGTCCAGCTGATCGATGCTGAATATGGCGGCCCGTGGGAGCTTCCGGTCCTGGGCTCAGTCAGCGCCCCGGCCGCCGTGGTAATCCGCCCTGACGGGTACGTCGCCTGGGTGGGAGATGGTACCGACACCGGATTGCGCGACGCCCTGACCACCTGGTTCGGAGGGGGAAACTGATGATTCCGACATGCGTATTCGGGTCACCGCCGCCACTCCACCGCTACCATCTTGGTCCGAATCGAGATCAGGAGAGAGATGGCGACCGACAAACCCAGCGGACATGCAATCGCCAGCGTCCCCATCGATGAGGTCTTCGTTTAGGCACTCCCGGCCAGGTAGGTGCTCTTGCGGGATGAACGTGGCCGGGTGTTCGCGGCCGGCCTCGATCCGGATCTCGCGACGGCGGGTCGAGACGTACTCCCGCACCATCCAGTACGACACCTCAGCGGCATCGTGCTCGTCGAGCAATCGGTCGAAGATCCGTGTCGCGGTGTGCCGCTGCTTCCACGGTGCGTCGAGATCATCGCGCAGCCATTCGTCGATCACCTGCAGGTACGGATCCAGCCGGGATCCCCGCTTGGGTGGCGGCTTGATGCTCTTCGGCCACGCCGACGCCAGCGCGACAGCGACCGTGCGGTACCCGACCCGGTGCTTCCGCTGCAGTGCTCGGTTCGACAGTCCGGCAGGGCGTCGCGCCGTATCGCCGCATAGAGCTCGACGCGGGAGCCCATGGGCGACAATCGAGTTCACCGTTGCTGCTGGTGTGGGTTGTCGAACCCGAAGATCTCGGCGAGGGTCCGCGGAATACGGCATCTTGATCGATCTGGGCCAGGCCCGAACAACGGGCACGAACCTGGGGGTCGAGATACGCCACGGCCGATCGGCCATCAGCGCTCCGCGCGTCATGGAAGCGCGCCGGCGAATCGGACAGGACTGCCGGTCACTGTCCCAGAGGGCGGTATCGGAGGTGTACGACGCCGTTTCCGAATCGGCGCTCATCGAGGAGCTCGAGGTCGGCGCGCGTGTCGGTCGGTAGCGCCGGCTTGCCCCCACCGACAACCATGGGCCAGACGAACAGCTGGCACTCGTCACCAAGCCCGGCCTTGAAGGCTTGCGCCGCGAGGTTCGCACCTCCTACGGTGAGATCGCTGCTGGCCGCGGCCTTCAGTTCCTGTACCGCGGTGGGGTCGAAGTGGCGTTCGAGCCGGGTGTTGGCGGTTGACACCGCGGCCAGGGTCGTGGAGTAGACGACCTTGTTCGCCGCTTGCCATGCGGTCGCGAAGTCGGCCATGAGGTCGGACTGCGCGGCTAGGGCGGCGTTGGTTTCCCAAACGGCCATCGTTTCGTACAGGCGCCGCCCGTAGAGGAACGTGCCCACTGACCGCAGGAGGTCGGTGGTGGACGCGAACACGTCGTCGTCGGGCGTGAAAAGGTCGAAGGCGCCGCGTTCGTCCTCGATGTAGCCGTCAAGAGACACGTTCGTCACGTAGATCAGCTTGGCCATGCCACTACACCTCGATGATCGGCCGCAACAGCCGTGTCCGTGGCTCGGTACATACGCCGATGCTCCCGCGGTTGCGTCGTCTCGGCCTCTGGAACAAGGTACACGGCACGTATTGTTTGTTCGGTGTGCTGGCTCCGCAAGCAAGCAGTTGAGCTGGGGAGAGGCCTCGTGGAGCTGGAACCTCGACCGAGCTGGCTTCAGCCACGACCGCGAGGTCGTCCCGCGTTGGACCGTGCATCACCCCGTCCCAGCGCATACCCGGGACCCTGAACAACAGGAGTTCGACATGAGCGACACGCTCGACTGGAACGCAAAGACCATCGAGGAGTTCCGAGCGAATGAGGGCAGGGTTGGCGGGCCCTTCGAGGGCGCTCCGATGGTCCTGGTGCATCACCGCGGCCGCAAGAGCGGGCGGGAGTACGTCACCCCGACGATGTACCTCCCGCACGACACCGAGCCGGAAAGCATCTACGTCTTCGCAACCAAGGCAGGAGCACCCACCAACCCCGACTGGTACCGCAACCTGACCGCCGCCGGTGACGGCAGTGTCGAACGCGGAACCCAGACATACAAGGTGACCGTCCGCGAATTGACCGGTGCGGAACGCGACCGCATCTACGCCGAGCAAGCGCGGCGCTACCCAGGCTTTGCCGAGTACGCACGCCAAACCGCTGGAGTCCGCACCATTCCTGTGCTCGAACTTGCGCGGGCGTAGCCCACGTCCCTAAGACCGAGCGGTGTGCCAGTTCCGCTGTCGCGCATCGGTTGTTCCCGCCTGGTGGCTTGCCGCGTCCCGTAGACGCCAGGCGCCTAGCCCTGGTCTCGGCCGCCGAATCCTCCGGACGACCACCACCGAGAGCGCACCGGCCGGTGAGTTCTGGTACGCCGATCACTACCACCAGCAGTACCTCGCGAAGAACCCGAACGGCTAGTGCGGCATCGGCGGGACGGTGGTCCAGAGCCGCGGACATCAGGAAGACTGATTGCCAGATCCCGGACGGTCCCAGGCTTGTCGTTGAGCCGGGATACCCATTGAGTGAGAACTGCGAATGTGATCTTCGCAAGCGGAACGGTCTGCCAGGAGGGACGGGGAAGAGCCGGGTATCTAAAAGGTGACGCAATGGACGGAGGCCGGAATTTCCTTATGCGATATGCTCATAGCAGGTGGGTAATTTCTTGCCTGAGTGGCGGAAAGGTAGTTCTTCCGGGGTCTGCCCGGGTGTGTACCTGAATCCCGCAGGATGGATCATGGTTGTCCTGGAGGTACTCGGCGGCGCGTTTGCCGTGATGTTGAGCCTGGCGTTCTGGTATGACCGCCGCCAGCGGCGTCGCGGATCGCGGGTCAACGTCTCGACCGAGGAAGCGCTGAACAGTCGGCTGGACATCGAGTCAGTTCACAATCCGTTCCTGGCCGGGGGAAAGCAAGACTGGATGACACACCGACAGCGCGATCAAGAGTAGGTTTCTCGATCGATACGTATGGGGTGCCTGCCAAGATCAACCGCATCATGCGCACGTGGCAAGCCATGGCCGACCCGCTCGCCACCATCGTCACGTCATATCGGCCATTTCGCGGTCCAAACGCGGACTACGCATCCTCTCGATGAGGGATAAGCCCAGCTCACACGCACGACCGCACGCCGCCTCCGGAGCCCGCGTGCCTTTGCCTAGCGCTAGACAGAGTTGGCGTCACCGTGCCTTGACAGTTGCCGGGCTATCAGCCTCAGGCGGTCTTCGGCAACTGATAACCGGGGAGAAGCCTTAGGGTTCCGGTCAGCGATGGCGGTAGCAGCCATGACCCTGGTGAACGATCATCCGCAAGGTGTCGAGCGGCCCGGTCGGCTTCCCGATCCGTAAGGCGTATCAAGCTGGCCGACCACGTGCCGGGGGCAAGCGGCCCGACCGCCAGGCACGCCAGGACCGCCCTAGAGGGCAGTCTGGACCAGGGTATCCGCCGCGGCTGAGTCATCGCCTGCTCCAGGTGTTGCTTCGATGGCCGGTCTGTAGCCATGACGGTTGCCGCGAGGTGCAGCAAGGCCCGGGTCGCGTGGCTCTTGACCGTCCCGGGCGAGATGGCCATGACGGCGGCATGTCGCCCGGCCGACCCACTGGATGAACGGAACCAGATCGTCGTAGTCTCCGACCGGCCGGTAGATCGTGTGTTGCTGCGGAGTATGACAGCCACAACTGACACCGACGAGCGTGGATTTCGCTCGCACATAGGCCGACGAGACTGGTCTCGGCGGTCAGGGCATCGTGTCTGATCTATAGATCGTCAGGAAGCCGAAGCCACCCCTGACCTCTAGGAACAGGGTCGGAAGCCTGACGTGCCGTCTGGCCATTTGGTCGCAGCCCTGTCGGCGGCGGAGGTGACCGCAACAGACTTGAACGCGGCGATGGTCGCGTACGGTACGCGCCAGGCGCCGGCAGTGCTTATGGCAGCAGGCCGACGCGCTGCACGTGCCCTTCGGCGACAACCAGTTCGACCTCGCCGTCTGCTAGTTCGGCGTCATTTTCTTCCCCGAGAAGCCCAGAACGTTTCGCGAGGCAGTCGGGTCCTGCGGACCCGACGGCAGGCTGCTCTTTAGCACGTGGGACACCATTTGACACGCATAGTTACGCCGCCGCGCTGGCTCCCGGGGTCGAGTATGCCTCCCCCGATGACCCGCCGACTTTCATCGCTGCGCGCCGCGCGGCCACTCCGACGTCGGCCAGGTGGTTCGTTAGCTCGCTCCTTCTTCCCAGCCGGCGCGCGGCGCTGTCTAGTGCATGGGCTGCATCAGCGTACTGGTGACATAGGCGGCGACCTCGGCGCCGACCGCTGCAGCATCGGTGCAGGAGAAGCGGAAATGGAATCCAGCGTAAATGCGCGCGTCTTCCACCTGCTGGACGGCGGCGGAGAAGGAGGTGAAGGAGCGCTGGACGCCCGGTAGCCCCGCCGAGGTGACGGTGAATGGCGTGTCGTTTCCATAGAAGGCGGCGAGCACGGAGGTGGCTGCGCTGCTGACGCCAGCATGTCCGGACGGGTATTCCTGGAATGCGGGGGTGGTGAGCAACGGAGTCCAGTTGGGGTCCGTACCAGCGCGGATGGCTGTGACGGGCCGCCAGAAGTTGTAGGTGTTCTTGGCGTTCCAGATCGCGATGGTCGCGTCGGCCAGGGCGATGTTCATCTGCGCGAGCAGCCGCGCGTTCTGGACGAGC
>JBKPDY010000042.1:0-64298 GCA_046728155.1 Actinomycetota bacterium | reverse complement strand
GCGATGAGTATGTCGAGGCCTTGGTCGAGTCGGAGATCCGCCGCAGCACGGCAGAGTCCGCCTTAACTCCGAGGCCGATCGTTATGATCTTGACCGGAGTACTGCCCTGGCCGCACTTGCTCTTGAGCTTGCTCGCCAGGTCGGAGAGGGTGAGGCCACCGACGACGTTGTTGTCGTCGGCGCCGTCGGTGAGGAGAACCACGAGGTTCGTCGCGTCGGGCACGTACTTGCCGGCGACCTCCTGGCAGGCAGCCCAGGTCGTGTTGTACAGCCCGGTGTTCCCGGCGGAGTGCAGACCATTGATCGCTGCTGTCACCTGGTCCAGGTGGGTCGCCCCGTCCCCACTCGCTTCGCCGAGGGCCGCGATGGGCACGAGGCTGCGGTAGTCCTTGCCCTGGGTCACGGTCGAGAAAGCCCAGACGCCGACCTGCGCGGAGCCGTCAAACAGACTGAGCGAGCTGAGCGCAGCCGCCTTGGTCAGGTCGAGTCGCGTCTTCCCGCCGGTCCCGGGCACCGCATCGCCCGTCGAGCCGGATGTGTCGAAGACCAGGAGCACATTGGTTGGTCGGGTGATCGCCGTCCACGACGCGGAAGCGTGTGTCACCGAGTCGGGCAGGAGGATCGCCCGCGGCAACGCGGTGATCTTGGTTTCGAGTCCGTTGGCCGGAGTCAGGGCGGGGCCGGGAACGCGGTTGCCGTCGCGGAATCCGGCGGCCATGAACGCGGACTTTCCTTCCGGCCCGCGGGCGAAGCGGAGAAACGCCGTCGCAACATCCTGGCGCTGCGCCGTGGCCCAGCTCGCGTTGAGGATCAGGTACGGGAAGTCCGCCTCGGCCGTGCCGTCCTCCGGGTAGACGGCCACCAATGGGACGTTCGGGTGGGCCAGGTTGTAGGTGAGGACGTCCTGCTCCAGGGCGGGGAAGGCCGATATGTAGTTACCGACCTTGTCGGTCCCCAGCGCGTCGGCGCTGTGCAGCCCGTTGAAGATGTCCGTCGTACTGGTCGTTTTGAGGGTCACGACCTTCTTGAGGTTCAGCAGGTTGGCCTGCTCTTCCGGGGTGACCTCGCCGTCGTCATTGGTGTCGGAGATCGCCATCAACGCCAGCAGACCCGGCGTGGAGTCCTGCGGATCCGACAGCCCGACCTTGAACGGGCCCCAGTCGGAATGGCCGTAGGCCTTCCAGCCACCTTTGACGTTGAGCTTCTCGATGATCTGCTGCCATTTCAGCGGCTTCGCTGTCATGTCGGCGGCGTCGGCGAGCGGCTTCGGCATGGCGATCACCGTCGGGGTCCGGGCCAGGCTCGGCTGGAGGTCGGGCATCACGCGCTCGGCTTTGCTGAGGAAGGATGCCTTGCGCACCCAGGCGCTGGAGTCTGGTACCCAGACGTCCGGAGGAGTGCCCAGCTTCGGATCCCAGTCGGTGCTGAGTGCGGTGGCGATGTCCGACGCCTCACGCGGGATGATGCTCACTGATCCACAGATGCCGTTCACCGAGGGTGATGTGTTGTTCCAGTCGACCGCGAGCCTCTGCATGATCGACTGGATCCGCGGAGTGACCATGACGGTCGCCTCCGCCTTGCCCGTGCAACTGGGCCTGACGAAGTACGCATAACCGGCGATGAGACCCGCCGCGACCAGCGAGATCACCGACCCACCGATGAGCCACGGAGCCAGTCGCGACCGGCGGCGTGGTCGGCCGCGCCGATGCGACCGAACGGTGGATGTACGGCCGTACGACGGCATGAGGGGGGCCTCCGAAGGGGTGAACGGAGCGTGCAAGCCGGCCACAGTCTATTGGCTCGTCAAGGGGTATGCCCGGCACCCCGGCGCCGCGGTTCGATCACCCGGTCACGAGGAACTCGGGCGGCTCGTGGCGGAGGAACTCGTGATGCGAAATGTCCCATCCGTAGGCGCCGGTCCGACCGAAGACGAGAAGGTCGCCGACGCGGAGCCGGCTCACGTACTGATCGCGGGTGAGAACGTCGCGCGGCGTGCACAGTTCGCCGACGGCGTCGACCACCGTGTCCTGCACCTCCGGCCGGTCGTAGGGTCGGGTCCACGGCTCCACCGCCACGACGTGGAACGGATGGCTGTAACCCCACGCCGCCGGAAGCCGGAAATGATGGGTCCCGCCACGCAGCACCGCGAACCAGCGGCCGTGTGTCTGCTTCAGGTCCAGCACCTCGGCCGCGTACCAGCCTGCGGCCGCGGTGAGGAATCGACCGAGTTCGAAGACAAGGCGGGCACCCTCGGGCAGGGCGGTGACGGCGGCGGCGAGGCCATCGGCCAGCCCGACGAGGTCGAACTCCCGCCCGTCGGTGTAGTCGATGCCGAGGCCGCCGCCGACGTTGACGTGGTCGAGGACGAGCCCGAACCGGATCGCGCTCGCCGCTGACCAGGCGACCGCGTCGTGAACGAACTCGGCGTGCGCGACGGCGTCGAGGTTGTTGGATACAGCGTGCAGGCTGAACCCGACCACGCGCAGGGCCGGGTGTCCCCACGCGAGTTGAAGCACGTCGCCGAGCTGCCGCTCGTCTATCCCGAACGGCGTCGGCTGGCCAGTCATCTGATGGCTGCCGGGCAGTCGCGCATCGATGCGGTTGACTCGCAACGCCACCTGCACCCGGACTCCCGCCATCTCCGCCGCCACCGCGAGCCGGCGCAGCTCGGTGGCGCTCTCGACGTTGACCGTCGCGCCGGCCTCGACGGCCGAGGCGAGCTCGGCGTCGGTCTTGGCCGGACCACCGAAGACGATCTCGCTGGCCCGGCCGACCCCGGCCCGGGCGATCCGTGCCAGCGCGAGCTCGCCGCCGGACGCGACCTCGAAGCCGTCCACCTCGGCGGCAAGCGCCGCGAGGACATCCGGGTGACCGTTCGCCTTCACCGCGTAGAGCAGGGTCGAGCCGGCCGGCAGTGCCGCCCGTACCCGTGAGGCCGTGTTCACCAACGTCGCCCGGTCATAGACGTACGCGCACCGGGGCGGGCTGGCGGCAAGAATCGCGGCCAGCACGCGGTCGGGAATCGGATCCGTCACCGCAGCGGGTTCCGTACCGGGACGTGGATGTCGCCCGATCGCCCGCGCCGGTCGGCGAGGCGCATCGTCAGCAGAGCCTTGTGCGGCACGGTTCGGGCGGTCAGGAACGCGTGGTCGGCTGCGGCCCGGTCGGCGAATGTTCCATGGCACAGTCCGTCGTAGACCTCGTCAACGACCGCGCGCACGTCCGCCCATGCCGCCGCTTCATCGACGCCGTACACGTCCGCGAGGTGTCCCACGACCTCGCCCAGATGAGCCTGTACCGCGGTGTAGGCGACCTTGGCCCGCATGATGTCGACGTTATCGGTGACGACGACCGAGCCCGGCCAGAGCTGAAGCTTCGCGCTCAATCGGGCAGGGTAGAGCCGCAGACCGGCGAAGTCGCGCAGACCGAGTCGATGGGGCATGCCATCGACGAACGTGGGCAGGCAGTTCTGCAGGTGAGCTTCGATCCCGATGCCGTGGCGGGTGGCGAGCCGGAGCAACGGTGGCAGCACTAGCCGGGCATACTCCCGCAGGAACCCCGCTGCGCCAGCATTGCCGGTCAGGCCCCGATGTGTGCGGTACCGGTCGACCAGCTCGGCGAGGATCGACCGTTCGCGGCCGTCCGGGCCGGGCACCGTTGAGCGCGCGGTCAACGCGAGGGCCGGAACCGGGATCTCCCGCGATCGCAGCCGGCCGCCGAAGCCGGACCGGGCGATGGCGGAGAGGTCCCTGTCACCTCCGGGCAGGCTGCCCGCGGATCCGGCCGTCTCGGCGAAGAGCAGCACTCGATCGTCGTCGATCAGCTCGGCAAGCAGCCGGCTGAGCACCGGACCGTTGCGCGTGCTCGCCACCGAAATGCTCCGCCGGGTCGACGTGACCAGGATGTCCAGCGAAAGTTTGAGGTAGCGGGTGTCGTCTGTGGACAGTCCTGCCGGTAGGAGGAGGGTGCGCAGCGCCGCCGTCGGTGCCGCCGGAATAGTTGCCTCAAGCGGAACCAGCGCCCGGGAGTCGACCGCCTCGGCGTACCGGTCCCGCAGCAGCCGCAGCTGCCAGGCGTGTACCGGAGTGACGGCGTACCGCTTACTGTCCGGTGTGGACGCATCCGGGAGAAGGCCAGGGGTGAGCTCGTCGCCGATGTGCAGATCGCGCCGGATACCGACGAAGCCGACCTCGGTCACCGGTGACTCGAGATCGTGGGCCAGGAGGTCGCCCACCGACCAGCCGAGCCGGGTCCGCCCGCATGGGTGCAGGTTGTGTCCCTCGGTCGCCAGCCGGTCCATTCCCTGGCACCACACGTCCGGATCGGTGCCGTCGGTGAAAGTGGCGAGACGATCGGCCGTCGCCTCCGCTGGGAACCGCCGCCGGCGCGCACAAGCCAGCGCCAAGTTGACACACGAGTCCGTCAACTCTTCGCCGACCGCCCGCGCGGCGTCGTCGCTACCGGCGAAACGCTCGAGCAGCAGGGCGGGATCGGCGAGCAGCGCCTCATCGACCCGGAGCCGGTCGAAGCCGTGCAGCCGGGCCGCGGTGACCAGGACGCCACCATCGGTCAGGGGAATGAAGGCGTTCCCTCCCGCCCACACCACGTCGTCGGGGTCGCAACAGAGTCGCTCGCGGTACGCGGCATCGACGAGGCGCCGGTTGACCACGTCCATCGCCGCGGGCAGGCAGGAGCGGAAGTCGTCGAGCAGGTCCGGAGCTATGCCGGCGAGCGCCTCGGCGGTGCGGCTCGCCGCCGCCTCCGTCGGTCCCGCGATGCGAAGATCTTGCGTAGACACCTTAGATCCGCCCAGAACCGTTCGCAGGCTGCGGGGCTCGCTGCCGCTCACTCCTCGCGCTCACGTCACCCGCCCATCGGGTTCGGGAGCCAGGTCCACTGGTCTACCAGCGGATCGGCGGCCAGTCGCATCGCCGTCATTGCCTTGACCGGCAGCGGGTCGCGCAGGAGCGTCACCGTGTCGGAGGTCTCCGGCTGTTCGCGGACCACGGCGGCGACCTGCCGCCAGGCCGTCTCCGGTTCCACGCCGTACCAGCGGCCCAGCAGGGTCACGACCTCGCCCAGTACCGTGGTGACGGCCGCGGCGAAGAGCTTGGTGCGCAGGTTGACCGGATCGTCGGTAGCCAGATCGCCGCGGAGTTCCGGCACCCCGAGCCCGTGCCGGCTCAGCCTCGCCGGGCTCAGCCGTACCCCACCGAGGTCGCGGTAGAGCATCCGCACCGGCTTGCCGTGCCGGACGACGAGGAGCAGGTTCTGCCCATGCGCTTCGAGCGCGATCCCGAGCCGGAGCAGCGTCAACAGCGGTGGGAGTATCACTGCCGCCAGCCGGCGCACGTACTCTACCGGGTCGCCCGTTCCGATGCACTCCACCAGCAACGGTCGGCCGTCCGCGGGCGACGGCGCGGCGAGCGCGGCTGCGGGCATCGCGAGTTCGCCGCCGTCCAGGCCGACCATTCGCCGGCGCAGCATCGCCAAACTGCGGCACGGCTCGCCGTCGACGATCACCGCGCCGCTGGCCACCTCGGGCAGCACGGTCAGGCCGGGCAGGCCCAGCGACGCGATGAGCCGGGACACGACCGGTCCATTGTGGACTGCGGCAGGGGAGACGACCCGGACGGCCGAGGTCATCTGCACGTCGACAGCGGTCTTGATGTGCTGGGTCGCATCGTCGACCAGGGCGAGCGTCCGCAAGGACATGAGAGGCCGCGCGCGGATCCGTTCGCCGATGTCGCGCAGCCACGGGTACCGGTCGAGAACGTGGTCGCGTTGCCACGGGTGGACCACCAGACGGGGTGCTGCGTTGACGCCGATCCAGTGCGACGGCGGGACTGCGTACACGGCCAGCGGCACAAGCGGGCGGTGCTCGGGCGCGTAGTCAATGACCTCCTGGCGGGAGAGCCCACGTCGTGTCCGGCAGCAGGGGTGGATCGGGTGACCGTCCACAACGGACTGTTCCAGGTGGACCAACGGGTCGGGCGCGGCGGCCGCCCGGGCCAGCAGGCCAGGTCCGCCGTCGGGTGTGGGCTGGACGGCCCGAGCCAGGGCGAGGTTCGCCACACTGCCGTCGAGCTCGGCGGCGAAAGCCGCGGCCGGCCCGGGCAGGTCGAGCGCGCGGACCAACCGGCCGGGATCGTCGAACGGCACGCCGTCGAGGTCGATGGTGAAGCCGGACCGGACGGACGCGAAGAGCTGACCGGCCGCGTGGTCACCGCGTAGACCGCGGCCGTCGGGGAGCTTGACGATAACGTCATCACCGACCCGGTCCCGGACGCTGAGTCCCGGAACGGGCTCACGGACCAGCGCACCCCACAAGCGGCTCAATACGGCCGCACGAGCCTCGGGGAGGGTAGCTTGCGCTGCGGCGTCCTCCGGCACAGGGCAAGGCTAGCCCGCCAAGTCCTTGACAGCCCCGGTCAGCGCGCCGAGCCGTCCTCGGCGGACGACCGCGGACTGACGTGCGCAAGGATGTCGGCGTGCTGGTAAGTCGGGTCGCGGGAGCGGTGGCCGCTGGGGCGACCCTCGTCGGGATGGTCGTCCTCGGCGGGGCCGTGATCGCGACGCAGGGCCTGGTCTACCCCGGCTTCGTCAGCGAGGCCGGCGCCCCGGGCCAACCGCATGTCAGCGCCTACACCTGCGGGATCGTGGCGATCGCGGCCGGTCTCCTGTTGCTCGCGGTCGCGCTCTACGCCGGGGCGTCCTCCCGGTACGCCATGGGTGCAGGTTGGCTCTGCGCGGCCTCGGCGGTACTCGCGACTGTCTCCTCGTCGGTGCCATGCAGTCCCGGGTGCCCCCTGCCGCCCTTCGCGACTCCGACCGCTCAGGACCTGGTACACGGAGGTGCCAGCACGCTCGGCGTGGCGATGACCGGCCTGGCCGTCCTCCTGCTCGCGCTCGCCCCCCAGCCTGGTCCGCTCCGACGGCTGTCTCGCGCGTTCCTGTGGCCACTTGTCCCGCTTGGCGGAACGGTCGCCGTCGCCCTCGCTTTCCTCGGCCAGGGCTGGCTGCTTGGTATCACCGAGCGGGCCACACTTCTCACGATCCTGGCCTGGACCGCGTTCGCCGGTGCCCTGACGGCCAGGGGCTCAGCGCTCTGACGTTGCGTGCGAAAATCGTCATCGTGTCAGAGGCGGATGCCCGGTTGGCGAAGGTGTTGGACGCGGCCTACGCCTGCTTCGTCCGGTACGGGATCCGCAAGACCACGATGGAGGACATCGCGGTGGCCGCTTGCATGTCCCGACCCGCGGTGTACCAGTACGTGCGGAGCAAGGACGACGCCTACCGGCGGCTGGCCGCGAGGATCTACGACGGTGCGTTGGTTGAGGCCCGGGCGGCGGCGGCGACCGAGGGGACTCTGGCTCAACGCCTCGACCGGATTCTCGCCACCAAGCTCGCTCTCACCGAGCGCCTCTTCGACGACACCCCGTACGCGGGCGAGCTCACCGGACGTAACGCACTCGTCGCCGGGGAACTGGAGCGCCGGTTCCTGACCGACCTCACCGATGTTCTGGCCACGACGATCGTCGGCGCGGCCGCCGAGGCGGACCTGCCGCTCGGATCGGAGAACGCCCGCGAGGTCGGCGAACTGGCGCTGGCGCTCGCCCGAGGCTTGGAGGCGGACCATACCGAGCTGGAACGCCGCCGCGAGCGGCTACGCGACGGGATCGCTCTGCTCGTGGCGGGCCTGTCCGCGGCTGCCCGACAACGGTGACAGGTCAGCTCTGGGCAGCCTAAAATCCACCGCCGAGCTGCCATACGACCGGCGTCAGCATCGCCGGATCGGGCGTGCTCGCGGTCGATCCAGAACGGGTCGATGGCCGCCCCCTCTCTCGTCGGGTGGACGCGTGGTGTCTTTTGGCGCGGTGGTCGGACCCCTACGCTGGCCGACGTGGCCCACCCGAAGCTTCGTACCGCCGGACGGTGGCTGAGTCCCACCACGTTCATCCTCGCCGGACTGTGCTTCGCCCTCCCATTCGTCACGGTCTCGTGCGGCACTCCCGGTGGCTACGGTCGGGCCGACACCGGCGGAACCACCAGCTACAGCGGCGTCGATCTCGCCATCGGTGGTCGGCCCGATGTGACGCCCCCGGAGCGGATCCTGCCAGCCGCGAGTCAGCGCGAGGATCGCCTGCCCCCGCAGCCGGCCGCAGTGATCGTGCTCGTCCTCGTCGCCACCGGCACCGGTGTGGCGATCGCCATGGGCGACCGGCGGGCGCGCCGCGGCACCGTCGCGATGATCGCCGGTCTCGCTGCTACCGCGTTGCTGGTCAACCAGGCGCTCTCGGAGTCGGAGGTCACCCTGCGGGTGGGGGAGCAGATCTCCCTGGTATCGCCGGGAGCCGACCCGCACCGGTTCGTCCGGACCGGCGTCGGCTTCGCAGCCTGCCTGCTGTTGCTGGTACTGGCGGCTGTGATCAACGCGGTCGGGTGGTGGCGGGGGAGGCCGCGCGTTGCCCTGGTCGCGCCGGCCCCGGTAGAGCCGTGACCGCCTACTTGACATAATGTTCATTATCGAATCGGAGGTCCTAGTGCGGGGAGGGCGGCCGCGCTGTTGAGGTGCTGATGTTGCGAGAGCCCGCGTACCTCCAGCGTTAGACCGACCGGCGGAGGCGTTCTAACGCTCAAAGGCCGCGTCGGCGGCGATGAGCGTCCGGTGGCCTTTTGTCCGTGTTCCGGCACGGTTCCCCGCGTCTTCCAAGATCTTCGGAAACCTCCGACCGTCGTCGCGAAATCGGACGGTATTGTCCGATCGAGCACGGGAGGGCCGCAAACGACACCCAAATACTACGCTCTGTAGCTGCTCTGAAACGGACAGTAGTCACCAGATGGCGTAATGGCGGTCACATACGGCTAAATCGGGAGTGTCCGACAACCAGGGTTGGTTGTGCTCTCCGTACCGCGGTCCGCCGGCGGTACCGGGGTAGCCCGACCGGGCGCCTCTCGCCCGGATGAACGGAACCAACCTCGTGACGGACGTCGATCGTTCCCTTCGTGCCAAGACAACCCTGGGACTCGCCAAGGCCCGCATCCACGCGGTGACCGCGGCGGCGGCGATGGCGTTCCTGGCCGGCCTGTCCGGGCCCGCCACGGCCGCCTTCGCCAACGAGCCGGCCGCGCATCAGACAACCAGGTCGGTCGCGACGACCACGGTGGACCAGGCCGCCGCCGCTGCGAAGTCCGCCACGGCCTCGCTCGCCCCGGCGATCGCTCCCAAGCCCAACCCGGCCAAGGCCGGAGCCCCGGCGAAGCCAGCCACCTGGGCTAACACCAACCCGAGCGCCCAGGACCTGTTCCCCAAGGGCAAGCCGACCGGTCAATCCGGTTTCGGGCTCTCCAAGGATCAGCTGAAAAACGCCCGAACGATCGTGCAGACCGGTCAGAAGCTGGGTCTGCAGCCGCGGGCGTGGGTGATCGCGCTCTCGACCGCCATGCAGGAGTCGAAGCTGGTCAACCTGGGCGATCTGGGTGCTAGCAACGACCACGACTCGCTGGGTCTGTTCCAGCAACGGCCGGCCTCGGGTTGGGGCTCGCCGCCACAGATCAACAACCCGGAGTACGCCGCGACCGCCTTCTACAAGGCGCTCATGAGTACACCGGGCTGGGAGTCGATGTCGGTGACCGACGCCGCGCAGGCCGTACAGGTCTCGGCCTTTCCCGACGCGTACGCGCAGTGGGAGCAGCAGGCCGGTGACATCGTCAGCGGTCTCTACGGCTTCGGCCCGTACGCACAGCCGGCCGCCTCGCTGAGGTAGTAACCCATAGCTTCCCCCCGGGTGGCATGGCCCCTCGCTGATCTGTCAGCGTGGGGCTATGCCCGTGTCCGCGGTCGTTCTTCTCCACAGTCCGCTGGTGGGCCCCGGTACCTGGACCGGGGTAGCGACAGAGCTTCACGCGGCGGGGTACACGACGCTGGTACCGGACCTGCGCGGCGCACACGACGTCCGTTGTCTTGCCGCGGCCGTCGCCCGGGAGCTGCCCGCGGGTGTCGACGAGATCGTCCTCATCGGACACAGCGGCGTCGGTCCACTGATGCCCGCGATCGCGGAGAGGCTGCGCGGCGTCGTGTCCCTCGTCTACGTCGACGCCGGCCTCCCCCGACCCGGAGTGTCCTGGGTGGACGCGGCGCCGGCGGAGCTCGTCGCGCATCTGAGGTCCACTGTGGATGCCAATGGCCTCGTCCCTCCGTGGCACGAGTGGTGGCCGGCCGGGACGATCGAGGAGATCCTCCCCGACGAAGCGCAGCGGGCGGCGTTCATCGCCGAGGTGCCAAGGCTGCCATGGTCCTTTTTCTCGGAGCCGTTCCCGGTTCCGCAGTGGACCGGTGTCTCCTCGTACCTGCTCCTCAGCGAGGGGTACGACGCGGAGGCCGACTGGATGCGAGCGGTCGGGCATCCCGTGGTTGAGCTGGCCCTGGACCATCTGGCCCCGCTCACCCGTCCAGCCGAGGTGGCGGCCGGCCTGCGGGAGCTGCTCGATGCTCCCCGTACCGGACTTGCCTTTGGACCACACGCGAGAACGTACGACCAGGTCCGCCCGGAGTACCCGACCGAGCTGGTCGACAAGACGCTGGCCTACGCGCGCAACCCGGTCAGCGCGGTCGAGGTCGGCGCGGGAACAGGCAAGGCCAGCGAGGCCGTCGCCCAACGCGTTGCCCGGTTGACCTGCATCGAGCCCGATCCGGGGATGGCGGCGTTGCTGCGCGAACGGTTCGCGCACCGTCCACACGTGACGGTCGTGGAGGAGGTCTTCGAGGAATGGGCACCACCGGCGGTCGGAACGGACCTGCTCTACTTCGCGCTCTCCTGGCACTGGATCGACCCGACCCGCCGGTGCGATCTGGCATATGCCGCGCTGCGTCCAGGCGGCACCCTGGCGATCTTCGGCCACCAGTACGGCTTCGCCGACCCGGCGATCGAGCAGCGGATCTCGGCGGTGTACGAGCGGCTCGCTCCACAGCTACGGACCGCGGTCCGGGAGCATTACGGCCTGGACGCCGTCGCCCAGCGGACCGCTGAGCTCACCGGTTCGGGTCACTTCGTCGACGTCCGCTCGGCTCGTGTGGTGCGCGACCAGCCGTACCCGACCGCCCGCTACATCCGGCTCCTGCGGACGTTCTCGCCCCACATCGCCCTGGCGCGAGCACGCCGGCGAGCTCTGCACGAGGCGATCGCCGGGGTGATCGACGACGGAGGGGGCGTGTTGACGGTGCGGCTGGACACCACGCTCGTGCTGGCCCGAGGTCAGTCGGAGTGTCGCGCCACCGATCCACCCTCACCGTGTTAGACAGCCGGCATGGCTGCTCCCGCCACCAGCTCTGGGCTCTCCGCCGCCGACATCGACCGGATCCGGGTTATTCTCGGCGGCGGTCGCCGGCCAAGGGTGGTTTTCACCGAGGCGGCCGGCCAGATCGCCGGCCAGGTCGGTCATATCGTCAACCTGACCGACGCGGGCGATGCCGATGAGTGGATCGTCGTCCAGTTCGGCCGGGACGAGCTGCCGTTCTCCCCCTCCGACCTCACCCTTGCCGCCCGAGGCGGGGCAAGGACCGTGCCCGCCCGGTCGCCGGCTGGTCGCCGGACCCTAGCGGTCGATGCCCCGACGGTCGTGCCGGGCACCGGGCTGGACGCCGTACCCGCGCCACGAAAGGGGAAGAGGATGCGCGCGAACGGAGCCGTCGCGGAGACATTCGCTCCCGGCAACGGGAGCATGCCGGCGGCGGAGGCCAAACCAGTCAAGGTGTCCAAGCCCGCGAAGCCGCCGGCCGGCCTGGTGATCACGCTCGCCTACGCCGACCGCGAGTGGACCCTCGCCGCGACCCAGGGCTCGAGGTCGTTGGCCAAACCGTACGTGATCAAGCCGACCGACGCGAGGCGGATGGTTGCGCTCATCGAGGTACCCGGCGTGCACGACGCCGTCGAGTCGATCATCGCAGCGGAACGGGCCGAGGCCGAGGCTCGGGCGCTTCGCCTGCGCGCCGAACTGGCCGAAATCGAGGGCCGTCTGGCCGAGCTGACGCACCACGGCTAGTGGGGATGCCCTGCGTGCAGCGGCGTGGCACGATCGGCGCACCATGCGTACGACGGATGAGGCACGACCTGAGGGCCGAGTCAACCTGAGTCCACGCCCACGAGAACCCGTGCACGAGATAATCGAGCCGAGGTGGACGCCGCCGCGGCTGTGGTTGTTCACGCTCTGGCTCGCCCGCCACGTCGTCCCCATCTGCTGCCGGCTGGAGATCACCGGGGACGCGCCGGAGGCATATCGCGACGGCCCACTCATTCTGGCGGGCAACCACATCAGCAACTTCGACCCTATCTGCATCACGTCGGTCATGGGCCGTCTGAAGATCGCGCCGCGGATGATGGCCACCGGGGGCCTCTTCCGGGCCCCCGTCATCGGACGGCTGATGGTTCGGGCCGGACACATCCCGGTCAACCGCGGTCGGGACAGTGTGGCGGAATCGGTTCCCGCGGCCGTTGCCGCGCTGCGGGCGGGATCCGTGGTCTTCATCTACCCGGAAGGGCGGATCGGGCTCGACCCCGGGCTGTGGCCCGAGCGCGCCAAGAGCGGGCTGGCGAGGCTGGCTCTCGCCACCGGGGCGCCGGTCGTTCCCGTCGCGACCTGGGGAACGCACCAGGTGATCGCCTATCACGGCCGCGGTGCGATGCTGAGGACTCTGTTCTCATCGCTACGGCGGCGGCCAACCGTACGGGTGCACATCGGGTCTCCGGTCGATTTGTCGGATTTTCGTCTGGGCGCCCTGGGGCATGCGCAGCGAGCGAGCGACCGCATCATGCAGGCGATCGCGGCCGAACTCGCCCCGCTGCGGGTCGACGAGCCGCGGGTACCCCGCTACCGCGATCCCACCCGGCCGATCTCCGTGGCGCGCAGCCTGCGTCGCGTGCCTTGAGTGCTGCTGTCCCCGGCTACCGCGTAGTAGGGGGCACCCTGCTTGACGAAAACGTCTCGACGGGGTGCCCCTGCTTTGTGCACGACCGGCGACCACCGAATGACGAGGGCCGGGTCGGCTGAACGGTGGAGCTGCGCCGGCCAGGTGGCGGGAGGTCGAGCGCGAGCGCGACCCGCAATACTGTGTCTCGAGCGGGCCGGCGGCAGGAGGCGAGGGTTTGGCGCACCAGTACCCGTACCTCGACGCGCAGTTGCCGATCCCGTTCGCCCACCGGGGAGGCGCGGCCCACGGCGACGAGAACACCATGGCCGCCTTCGAGCGGGCGGCCGGATCGGGCTACCAGTATCTCGAAACGGATGTCCACGCCACATCCGACGGAGTGCCGGTCGTGTTCCACGACGACTCGCTACAGCGGATGTTCGGACGCCCGGGCCGGATCGAGGATCTCAGCTGGTCTGATGTACAGACCCTGCGGACGGGCGGAGCCGGCGTCGTGCCGACGCTCGTCGATCTGCTCGATGCCCTCCCCGAGTGCCGGCTGAATATCGACATGAAGGCCGACTCGGCGGTGGATCCCACCATCGAGGCCATCTGGAAGCTCAACGCGCGCGATCGGGTCCTGCTCGCGTCCTTCAGCGACCGCCGCATCCGCTGGGCGCGCCAGGTCTGCGGCCCCCGCCAGGCCACGTCGATGGGCCAGCGCGAGACCGCGGCACTGCGGATCGGTTCCCTGGTGGGGCGGGGCATGGGCGGCTTCGTGCCCGGGGTTCCGGCGGTTCAGGTACCGGTGCGCTATGCCGGCATCCGAGTGGTCGACGAGCGCTTCGTCCGGCACGCCCACCGCCTCGGTATCCAGGTCCATGTCTGGACCGTTGACGATCCGGTCGAGATGAACGAACTGATCGACCTCGGCGTCGACGGCATCATGACCGATCGCCTGGACGTCCTGCGCGAGGTGCTGCAAGCCCGCGGTCGATGGCCCTCCGAGCCATCCGCCGCCGCTTAGTCCCGACCAGAAGAGAGACCGGTATGTCCGTCCCCATCTCCACGACCGATGCCCTCGCCGCCACCGAGGAACAGCCCGTCAGTACCCGGCGGGAGCGCGTTGGCTGGTACTTCTACGACTGGGCGAACTCCGCCTTCTCGACGACGGTCATCTCGGTCTTCCTCGGCCCGTACCTGACGTCGGTCGCCGAGCGGGCGGCCAACTGTCCAACCGGCACGGACAGCGACTGCGCCACCCCGCTGTTCCACGTCTTCGGCGTCCAGGTGCTGCCCGGGTCGGTCTACCCGTACGCGGTCTCGCTGTCGGTGATCCTTCAGGTTCTCGTCCTGCCGGTCACCGGGGCCATCGCCGACCGGTCGTCGAGCAAGAAGCAGCTGCTGGCCCTGCTGGCGTACGTCGGCGCCGGCGCCACGATCGGACTGATCTTCCTGACCGGCACCCGCTGGCTGCTCGGCGCGGTGCTGTTCATCGTGGCCAACATCGCCTTTGGGGCGAGCGTGGTCGTGTACAACTCGTTCCTCCCGCAGATCGCCCCACCGGACAAGCGAGACTCGGTCTCCAGCATCGGCTGGGCCATCGGCTACATCGGCGGCGGGCTATTGCTCCTGCTCAACCTCGTGCCGATCATCATTCAGGGCGACAACGCCGACAAAGGCCTGATCGCACGCTGGAGCATCGTCTCGGCCGGTGTCTGGTGGGCAGTGTTCACGTCACTGCCGCTGGCCCGGTTGCGGAACCGGCCAGCGGTGGCCGGCGAGGAACAGGGCAACGTGCTGACCGACGGGTTCCGCCAGCTGGGTCATACGCTTCGCCACCTGTTCACGTACAAGCTGACCTTCTACTTCCTGATCGCGTACTTGATCTACAACGACGGCATCCAGACGGTCATCACGATGGCGAGCGTCTACGCCGACAAGTATCTGGGCCTGGCGCAGGGCATCCAGATCCAGACGATCCTGCTCGTCCAGTTCCTGGCCTTCGGCGGTGCGCTGCTGCTCGGTCGGCTGGCCAGGGCTTACGGCGCGTGGAAGACGGTGCTCGGCAGCCTCGTGGTCTGGGTGATCGTCGTCGGCGTCGCCTACTTCCTGCCGAAGCACTCCGAGGTCGGCGCCAGGGCCAACCTCTACTTCATGGCGCTCGGTCTGCTGCTCGGTCTCGTCCTCGGCGGTAGCCAGGCCTTGAGCCGCTCGTTGTTCAGCCAGCTCATCCCGCACGGCAAGGAGGGCGAGTACTTCGGCCTCTACGAGATCTCCGACAAGGGGACGAGCTGGCTCGGGCCGGCCCTGTTCGGGATCATCTTCTCGGCCACCGGCTCGTACCAGTACGCGATCATCTCGCTGGTCGTCTTCTTCATCGCCGGGTTCATCGCGCTCGCCCTCATCCCGATGCGGCGGGCGATCGTGGCCGCTGGCAATGTGCCGCCACGGGTTGTGTAGGGCACGCGACTGTCCTCCACAGTGGATGGCGCTGGTCGTGGAACCGCCACTGAAGTTATCCACAGGCTGACGCGTGGGCTTGCCGTCAGGGGTTGGCGGTGGTCTATGGTTGCGTCGACGTGAAATCGCGGGGAGGGGCATTGACTGTGGGGACCCAGGAACCGGCGCCATGGATCAATGGGGACGCCGCTGGACTGTGGCGCCAGGTCGGCGACCTCATCGTCCGGGGACAGGCCCACATCGATGCCAGGTTTGACCGGCTCGAAGGCGATGTCGCCGTCTTGAAGACCGACATGGCCGAGGTGAAGACGGATGTGGCTGGGCTGAAGACTGACATGGCCGAGGTGAAGACCGACGTCGCCGTCTTGAAGACCGACATGGCCGAGGTGAAGACGGATGTGGCTGGGCTGAAGACCGACATGGCCGAGGTGAAGACGGATGTGGCCGGCCTGAAGACCGACATGGCGGAGGTGAAGACGGATGTGGCTGGCCTGAAGACCGACATGGCCGCGGTGAAGACGGATGTGGCCGGCCTGAAGACCGACATGGCGGAAGTGAAGACGGATGTGGCTGGGTTGAAGACCGACATGGCCGAGACCAAGGGCCAGCTGGGTCGCCTTGAGGTGGCCACGAAGCGTGGCTTCGACCGCGTCGACGCACGACTCGAGATGCTGATCGGGTACATCGTACGTTCGGAGACCGGCTCGACGTGATCCGCACCCGGATCGTCTGGACTGCGCCAAGTCGAACTGGTCGACCCCATGATGTGGATGTGTTTGCGTTCGGGCTGGCTCCGGACGTCCGCACCGAGTGGTTCCGTCCGGTCGTCGCCGCTTCGAACTTGCGGACGAGGTCGCCCGGATCCAGGTCGAGGTGTCGCCGTCACGGCGATCTCGGGCCCGGCCCCGCGGCGAGCGCAGCCAACCGGGACGGGGCAGACTGAGGTCATGCCCCGTTTCGTCCAGCCGGCCCCCACCCTCCCGGACGTGTACGCGGAAGATCCGGTTCTGCTGTCCTGGCTTCGCAGACTCCTCGGCGACGAGGGGTTCGCGGCCGCGGAGGCGCCGCTGAAGGCACTGGCGGCCGAGGTGATGGGCCAGCTGCGGACGGCTCATCGTGACGCCGAGGCCCACCCTCCCGTCCTGCACCGCTACGACGGGTGGGGCGGCCGCGTCGATCGGGTGGAGCTGAGCGGAGGCTGGGAGCGGCTGCGCGTCGCGGCCGCGGAGCATGCGCTCGTGTCACTCCCCTATCAGCGAGAGGCGCGGCGGCGATGGGGGTCACGCGCCCGCGTAGTCCAGCACGCCCTGCTGCACCTGTACGGGCCCGAATCCGCGACGTTCACCTGCCCGGTGGCGATGGCTGACGGCGCCGCCGCGTTGTTGTCACGCTCCGATGTGGATAGTGAGACGAAGCTGGCGTGGCTGCCTCGCCTGTTGTCGACCGATCCCTCCCTCGCCGTCACGAGTGGACAGTGGATGACGGAGTCCCAGGGTGGCTCCGACGTCGGCCGGGCGACGACCACGTGCCGGCCTGCCACTGATGGCTCCTGGCGGGTGCGGGGCGAGAAATGGTTCTGTTCGGCGATTGACTCCGCGATGGCCATCGCTCTGGTACGTCCCGACTCGGGCATACCAGGGAGCAGAGGCCTTGCGCCGTTTCTGATCCCCCGGTACGCGGCCGACTCGCCGCTGTCCGACGGCACCTCCGCTCCCGACGCGCCGGCGCCAGGCATCACCCTGCACCGGCTCAAGGACAAGCTGGGCACCCGGGCCCTACCCACGGCCGAGGTTGGCCTGACCGACGCGTACGCGCTGCCGGTGGGCGACCCTTCGACCGGCGGCCTGGCGCGAATGATGACGCTCGTCGTCGTGACCCGGTTGCACAATGCCGCCGCCGCGGCGGCGGGGATGCGTCGCGGGCTCGCCTACGCCCGCGCGTTCGCCGGCGCCCGCAGCGTCGCCGGTGGACCGCTGGCGCGCAACCCTTTGCACCGCACGACGTTGGCCACCCTCGCGGTGGACGCTCACGCGGCGTACGCCCTCGCCGCGCACTCCTTCGAACTGCTCGGTCGGGTCGAGGTCGACGAAGACCCGGTGGCCGAGTCCGAACTGCGCCTGGCCGCCCCCCTGGCGAAGCTTACGACCGGCAAGCTGGCCGTGGCGTCGGCCAGCGAGTACCTGGAGTGCTTCGGCGGCGCCGGGTACGTCGAGGACACCGGGCTTCCCCGGCTTTTGCGCGACGCGCAGGTCCTGCCGATCTGGGAGGGCACCACCAACGTCCTCGCGGTCGACGTTGTCCGCGCGCTGGCCCGCGAGCCTCGGTTGGGCGAGGGTTTCATCGCCCGGCTGGACGACGCTACGTCCCAGGCCTCGGGCATGCTGATCGGCGGCGCGGTGGACGGGCTGCGAGCCGCCCGCTTCTTCCTCATGCACGCGTTGCCGGCCGCGGCGGCGCAACCACAGGACCCCGGGGTGCAAGCGGGTGCGCGGCATCTGGCGTTGACGATGGGGCACGCGCTCGCCCTGGCGATACTGGTCGAACACGCCGCCGTGACCGGTGACGAGGCGACCCAGGTGGCCGCCGAACTCTGGGGGCGGGCGAGACTGACGGCCGATGAAACGGCCGTCGACGCGCATCGCTCGTTCGAGGTGCTCTGTGGCTGATCCGAAGACGGACTCGGTCGCGGATCCCGAGGCTGAGCAGCGGGCCAAGGACGAACGGCGTTGGCTCGCCTCCCGCGGCTGCGTTCGCCGGCTCTCCGGCGGACGGCCGCTGACGATCGGTGAGCGCCTCTCCGCGCTGATGCAGGCGCCGGTCGACCTGGATACGCGGGCCGACATGTACGGCGACGGCATAGTCGCCCAGCTCGAGGACAGGGTGGCCGTCCTGCTGGGCAAGCCGGCGGCGGTGTTCTTCCCGACCGGCACCCAGGCGCAACAGGTGGCGCTGAGGTGTTGGGCGGAGCGCACAGGCAACCCAACGATCGCGATGCATCCGATGAGCCATCCGCTCGTACACGAGCGGCAAGCGCTCAGCGTCCTAACCGGTCTGCGTACAGTGGCGCCGACCCGTGAGCCGAGGCCACCCACGGCTGGCGACGTGCGGGCGGTGGATGAGCCGTACGGCACGCTGACGCTCGAACTTCCGCTGCGCGACGCCGGGTATCTTCTACCCACCTGGGACGAGCTCGTCGATGTCGTCGCCGTCGCCCGGTCGCGCGGCGCCAAAGTGCACTTCGACGGGGCTCGTCTGTGGGAGACCACACTCCACTTCGGACAGAACCTCGCCTCGATCGCGGAGTTGGCCGACTCGGTCTACGTCTCGTTCTACAAGAGCCTTGAGGGCATCGCCGGCGCGGCCGTGGCCGGGCCGGGGTACCTCGTGGCTGAGGGCCGGGCCTGGCGGCATCGATACGGCGGCAATGTGTTCCAGCAGTGGCCGGCAGCCCTGGCCGCGCTCAACGGTCTGGAGACGGTGCTGCCTCGGTTGCCGTCCTACGTGGAGCATGCTCGGACCGTCGCCGACGCCTTGACCCGGCTACCGGGCGCACGCGTACATCCCTGGCCACCGCACACCCATCAGTTCCAGCTCTGGCTGCCGCACCCGGCCGAACGGCTCAACGAGGCGGCGCTCGTCCTCGCCGAGGACCAGAAGACGTGGTTCGCGTACGGTTGGTCGGACCAACCGCCGACCGGCCTGGCGATGACGGAGATCACCGTCGGCGAGCCCGCCACCGCATTGTCGGCCGACGATGTCGAGGAGATCGGACGGGCACTGCTCGACCACCTTGCCGGGGCGTGATGACAGTTCGCCCGGACAGTCCAACGTATCTCGTCGAGTACGGCGTCCGCGCTGCACCACGCTTGACTCCGGTGCTGACACCGCGCTTGACCAGTGCTGCCCTCGACTGTCCCCACCCGCCGGCGATACGGTTCGCCGTATGACTGTGCTCTCCGATCTCACGGCCGCGATCGCCACCGGCTCGGTCGAGGTGGTGGACCTCACCGCTCCGCTGTCATCGCAGACGCCGATCCTCGCCCTACCCGAGCCGCTCGGTCAGACCTGGCAGTTCGCACTGGAGGAGATCAGCCGGTACGACGAGCGTGGACCGGCCTGGTACTGGAACAACATCTCGACCGGCGAGCACACGGGAACCCATTTCGACGCCCCGATCCACTGGGTCTCCGGTCGCGACAAGGCAGACGTATCGCAGGTGCCGGCCCGTCAGTTGATCGCGCCCGCGATCGTCATTGACGTGACCGGCCAGGCGGCCCAGGATCCGGACTTCCTCGTGGAGGTCGAGCACATCAAGGCCTTCGAGGCCGAGCATGTCGCCCTGCCGGAGGGCGGATGGCTGCTCGTGCGGACTGGTTGGGACGCCCGTTCCACCGATCCGGAAGCGTACGCCAACGGTGGACACACGCCGGGGATCTCGGTCGCCTGCGCCCGATGGTTGGCCGAACAGGCGCCGATCCAGGGCGTGGGAGTGGAGACGGTCGGCACCGACGCCGGCCTCGCGCACTCCTTCGACCCGCCGTTCCCGTGTCACTCGTTCCTGCTCGGCAACGGCAAGTTCGGGCTGACCCAGTTGCAGAACCTCGCCACCCTGCCTCCGGCCGGTGCGGTGGTGATCGCCGGCCCGTTGCCGATCGTGCACGGCTCCGGGAGTCCTTGCCGGGTGCTGGCACTCGTGGAGCGCTGATGCCCACAGTGGTGCGGCCGACATGAGCACCGTCGCCGAGGAGGTTGGCCGGCGGTTGGCCGAGCACGGCGTCGACCACGTCTTCGGCGTGGTCGGCAGCGGCAACTTCCATGTCACCAATGCCCTCCGAGCTGGGGGCGCGCGCTTCTTCGCAACCGCTCACGAGGGCGGCGCGGCGACGATGGCCGACGCCTACGCGCGGATCTCGGGGCGGCTGGCGGTGCTCTCCGTCCACCAGGGACCGGGCATCACCAACGCGTTGACCGGCATCACCGAGGCGGCGAAGAGCCGGACACCACTGCTCGTCCTGGCGCCGGAGGCGACGCAGCCGGCGGCCAACTTCTTCATCGACCTCGCCGCGCTGGCCGCCGCCGTCGGCGCGACGCTCCAGCGGGTCCGTGCCGCGCATGTCGCCGAGGATGTAGCGGCGGCTTGCCGAGCGGCCGACGCCGGCGCAACCGTCGTACTCGCACTGCCGTTGGACGTACAGGCCGCAACAGCCGGCGGCGCGGCGGCGGCCGATCCTCCGGCCGCACCTGTGGAACCGCCCGACGTGGGCGCCCTGACCGATGCCATGCGGGTCGCGCGGCGGCCGGTATTCATCGCCGGTCGCGGAGCGACTCGACGCGCGAACGCCTCCCGGGCCGCGCTGACCAACCTCGCCGACCGGCGCGGCGCCCTGCTCGCCACCTCAGCGGCGGCCAAAGGACTCTTCGCCGGCGATCCGTGGTATCTCGACGTATCCGGCGGCTTCGCCAGTCCGCTCGCCGCCAACCTGATCCGGCAGGCGGATCTGGTCGTGGCGTGGGGCAGCACCCTGAACATGTGGACCACCCGGCACGGCACGCTGATCGGGCCGGACGCCGTGGTCGCGCAGGTCGACCTCGATCCCGCCGCGATCGGTCGCAATCGGACAGTCCACATCGGAGTCCAGGGGGACATCGCCGCGGTCGCCGATGCCTGCACGTCGGCCCTGGACCCGGTGCCGGGCTGGCGTACGCCGGAGCTCGCGGCCCGGATCGCCGCCGAAGGCCGATGGCGGTCGGTGCCCTATGTGGACGATGGTGGAGAGGGGCGGATCGATCCCCGCACGCTGAGTATCGGTCTCGACGACCTTCTGCCGGCGCAGCGCACGGTCGCCATCGACTCCGGCAACTTCATGGGGTACCCGTCGATGTTCCTCGACGTACCCGACGCGGCCGGATTCTGCTTCACGCAGGCCTTCCAGTCGATCGGGCTGGGCCTGGCGAGCGCGCTCGGGGCCGCTGTCGCCCGTCCCGACCGGGTCACGCTAGCGGCGCTCGGTGACGGCGGCTTCCTCATGTCGGTCCAAGAGCTGACCACCGCCGTCCGATACGGGCTGCCGTTGCTCGTCGTGGTCTATAACGACGCCGCGTACGGCGCCGAGGTCCACCACTTCGGGCCGGACGGGTACCCACTGGACACGGTCCGCTTCCCCGACTCCGATCTGGCCGCCATTGCCCGAGGCTTCGGCTGCGACGGGCTGACCGTCCGCTCGCTCGACGACCTCGCCGCAGTCACCCACTGGTTGGCCGGCCCGCGCGAGCGTCCGCTCGTCGTGGACGCGAAGGTCAGCTCGGTGCGACCGTCCTGGTGGCTCGAGGAAGCGTTCCGCGGGCACTGAGTAGGCTTCGGGTCACGCGGTCGCGGTGAACCGGGCCACGTCACGTTGTTCCGCCGCCAGCGCGGCCGCGTCGCAGTCGTCGAACAGATCCACCGCGTTGCCACGCCACCTTCCAACGATCCGGCCGTCGGACATCACTGTCGGTCGGAGCACTCCCCCACCCGGCCACACGGACGAAGTATGCGCCTTGTCGAGGATGAGCGATCGGTCACGCCAGCCGAGCAGGTACTCGTCGTACGCAGGAAGCAGCCGTACCGGCACCCGGGTCGGCCGGGGTGCGGTTCGCGGCCGCCACAGATCGCCGGGCTGGACCCGGACGAGGTCGTCGCCGACTCCGGTAAAGGCCTGCCTGCAGTCCGCCAGCGGCAGGCCCGACCACGCGGCCAGATCTTCCGGCGCGGCCGGCGCGTGCGCCATCAGGTAGCGGCGGGCCAGCTCGACCAGCGCGGCCGGCCGGTCGATCCGCAGGTCCAACGGGCGGCCGATCCAGTCGCCGGTATGCACATAGCTCGGCTTGCCCTGCCGGTCCGGGCCGAGTACCACCATGCCATGGGCGGCCCCCAGCACGGCCATGTGCACGATCGCCTGCCCTTTGGCGGGAACACCGTGCCGGGCGAGCCGCTCACCCAGCTCTGCTTTGGACAGCGGTCCCTGGCCGTCCAGCGCGCGGTCGACGACGCGGGCCAGCGTCTGCACGCCGCCGGTGACTCCCTCCTGGGCGAGACGACGCATCGATCCGGTCACCGCCTGCGGCACGTGTAACGCGGTGAGCCAGGGGAGGTCCGCCGCGGTGACCAGGTGCAGCGTGCAGCGCGGTCCCCAAGCCCGTACGACCGAACGGTCTTCCCGAGCGGCCCGGACGTCGGCCAGGGTGAGGTCCCGAGCACGGGCGCGCAACGCGAGGGGCGTTGCGCCGATGTCCTGTGCCTGGATGGCGAGGAGCCGGCCGACCAGATCGACGACGGCCGGCCGTCGGTCGGGTCTGTGCAGCAGCTGCGCCGCCACTCTGGCCCGTCGAAGGTCCACATGGGAGAGTGGGCTCACGAGGAGCGCCGCCGCGCCCGGGCGGCCCAGATCACGTACGACGGGTCCCGGTCGAGATTGTGGCGGTCCCGGTCGTAACGCCGGGTCGTGCGGGGGTCGGCGTGACCCATCGCGTCCTGCACGTCCTCGAGCGGTACGCCCTCGGCGCGGGCGGCCGTGGCGAACGCGTGCCGCAGCGAGTGCGGCGACAGCTTCGCGGCGGAGGCGATTCCTGCCTGTGCGGCCAGGCGACGGATGAGTCGGAACACGGCATGCCGGTCCAGCCGGGCGCCGGATGCGGTGACGAACAGAGGACCCGCCAACTGCGCGACCGGCACGCCGCTGGTGGCCGAACGCTGAAGTAGATAGGTCTCCACCGCGGCGGCGCCCGCCGGTGTGAGCGCCCGCCGCCGCCGAGCGCCGCCCTTGCCGATGAAGCGGATGCTGCGGTGCCCGCGTTCGTGGCCGAGGTGCTCGAGGTCGAGGCCGATCACCTCGCTCACCCGCAGTCCCAGATCGGCGAGGACAGCGATGACCGCGTACGTGCGCGGGTCGGAGCGTTCGGCCGCAGCGAGCAGGGCATCGACCTCCGTCGGGGCCAGACCCACCGTCGCGGAGTGATCCCGCGCGACCCGCGGCCGGTCCGCCCCGGCCACCGGGTTCCCGGCGACGCCGCCGATCCTCACCAGAAAGCCGTACCAGCTGGACAGTCCGGAGAGCTTTCGGGCTACCGAGGCCGGGGTCAGCGTCTCCTCCAGTTGGCGGGCGTACGCGTTGACATCGATGAAGGTCGCGGCCAGCGGATCCAGCTCGCGGGCCCGGCACCAGTCCAGCCATCCGCCGACGTCGCGGCGGTACGCCTCGCGGGTGTGGTCCGACAGGCGCCGGTTCGCGAGCCAGCCGTCGGTGAAGGCGTCCAACGCGCCGGTACGTGGCACGGGAACGCCGACGAACGCGGGAACGACCTCACCGGCCACGGCGACAGTCTAGTGCATTATGGACGGTGGGCCCAGAACAGGGCGTGGCCACCCGAGCCTTCAGGGATGAACTGCTCACTGTCCACAGTGAACCCCGCCCGCTCGAGCCAGCGGCGATAGGTCGGCGCGTCCGCGTGGCTCCACCACATCGCGGCGCCGCCGTCCAGCCAGTTCTCCGAGGTACCGGTCCAGGCCCGATATCCGGTGGTGGCGAGCAGTACTCCGGCCGGGCGCAGCCAGCCCGCCATCCGCGCCAGCAGAGCCGGCTGCTCGGCCAGCGGAAGGTGGATGAGCGTGTACAGACTGATGATGGCGTCGAACGCCGCCGGCGGAAAGCGGACGTCGATGATGTCGGCGCGGTGGAAGGTCGCATCGGGGACGAGCCGACGGGCCCGATCGATCTGCACCCCGCTGATGTCGACCCCGGTGACGGCGAACCCTTGTGCCGCAAGGTCCCGGGATACCGGTACGCCGCACCCGCAGCCGAGATCGAGCACACGTGCGCCGGGAGCGAGCGACGGAGTGAGTCGCTTCACCCATTCACGCCGTTCCCCGGCCTCGTCGTCGTCAGCGCGGTAGGCGTACGAGAGTGCGTCGTAGCCGCGACGGACCCGCTCGGTCATGTCGGCGGGTTCACGGCTCACGAGCCCGACGGTACGCCGTGACGCCGACGGACGACAATCACGCCCGTGAGAAGAGCGAGGACGAGCAGTCCGATGAGTCCGATGAGGACGATCGGCGTGACGGAGCTTGCTGGTTCGGCCGATGCGAGGGGTACCCCGGTGCCGAGCACCGCGTCGAGGGCCCTGACCGGGTCGACGATGCCGTAGCCCGTTGCGTTGTCGCGACCCGGTGGGGCGACGTCGTCGGCCGTCGCGGTAAGGCGGTGGACGACATCGGCGGCGGAGAGGTTCGGGAACCGCGAGCGGACGAGCGCCGCGACCCCGGCGACGATGGCGGCCGCTTCGCTGGTGCCCTCGCGGAACTCGTACGACGGTCGGTTGCCGTGCACAGTGAGGGAGTAGATGTCGACCGCGGGCGCGGCGATCGCGACCTGCGGGCCGGGCACCGAGAACGCCGCGAGGTAGCCCTCCCGGTCGGTGCCGGCGACCGCGACCACACCCGGGTAGGCGGCCGGATACCGGATGGCGTCGTCCTCCGGACGGTTGCCCACAGCGGCGACCAGGACGACGTTGCTGGCCAGCGCCCGATCGACCGCGGCCCGCGTGTGAAGGTCGTCAACGGGGGTGCCGACCGACATGTTGATGACGCTCGCCCCGTGCGCGACGGCGAAGTCCAGGGCCTGCGCGATCCGCAGTTGGTCGACGCCGTCGGCCGCCCGGATCGGAAGAATCTTGGCTTTCGGCGCTATCCCCACCGTGCGGCCATGGGCCGCGATCACGCCCGCCATCTGGGTGCCGTGCCCGATCGGGTCCAATCGGCCGTCCGGTGAGTCCGGAGGGTCAATCAGGTCGACGCCGGGCAGCACGCTGCCGGCGAGATCGGGGTGGCCGGGGTACACGCCACTGTCGATGACGGCGACCGTCACGCCCTCGCCCTGGGTGATCCGGTGCGCCTCGCGAATGTGGAGATAGGACAGATACCACTGCGGGTCGCCCGAGAGCGCTGTTGCGGGCGCAGCCGCCACCGGCACCGACATGGCGACGAGGAGTGCAACCAGCCATTTCACAATGCGACGTCGCGCTGGCCGCTGATCCGCTCGATGTGTAGCCGGCAGAGCAGCTCTCCTGGTACGCCGTTGCGTTCACCGTACGCGCGGGCCTGATCGGTGGGGACGTAGCGGGCGGCGATCCGGGTCGCCCACACCACGATGTCGGAGGCGTCGGGATTGAGTCCGACCGGACCGCGCACCACGACGAAGCTGTACGGAAATTCCTCGAGGTCGACGCTGAGCGCCGCCCGTGGGTTGGCCCGGAGGTGGCGTCCCTTGATCGAGGTCTCGGCGGTGGTGAAGACGAGGTCATCGCCGTCAACGATGAACCAGACCGGCGCGACGTGAGGCGTGCCAGCGAGAGCGGTGGCAAGCTTGCCGGTACGAGTGCCTTCGGCGAGGAATGCCACCGCGTCGGTGCGGGTCATGTAGGGCATGCTCCGAGCCTGCCACGCCACGAGGCCGCCTTGATGACAGGCTCACCATATGAACGACATTGCCTAACTTGACCGCGCCGCGGCGACCGATCAGGGCCGCGCGTGTTCAGCGACGCCGGGACGGCCGACGCGATCCTGAAGTTCACCGACGTCATGGGTCGGGCTGTTGACGCCGGCTTCGTCGCGGAGTTCGACGGCGCCGACGTTCCTGGCCACCCTGACCTTCTTCATCGTGGCCGACGGGAGGCCGTGACGTTACGGGGCGGCGATCGCTGCCAGCAGATCGTCCAATGCGGACAGTGAGTGAGCGCTGACTACACGATCGCAGTGAGGCCAGGCGGCCGCCATTCCGGCGACCAAGGGTTGGTAGCGGGGTGTCGCGGTCCGGGGATTGGCCCAGACGATCCGGTTCGCGAGGCGGGACAGGCGCGCCATCTGTTGGCTCAGCAGGACGGCGTCTCCCGTCTCCCAGCCGTCGGAGATGATCAGCACGATGGCGCCGCGGGCCATCCCCCGCGCGCCGTACCGGTCGAGGAACTGTTTGAGCGCTTCGCCGATCTTGGTTCCGCCCGACCAGTCCGGCGCCGCCTTTCCGGCGAGTTCCAGGGCAACCTCGGGGCGTACCTTCGCGAGCACTTTCGTCAGCCGGGTCAGCCGAGTGGCGAACGTGAAGACCTCGGCTCGCGGGCCGCCCGAGGCGGCCGCCGCGTAGACGAGTTGGAGCAGCGCCCGGGCATAGGGCTCCATCGAGCCGGAGATGTCGCAGAGCACGACCAGACGCCGGGGCTTGTGCCGCAACCGGTGCCGGGCCAGCTTCGTGGGATAGCCGCCCGATCGCTGCGCCTGCCGGAGCGTGGTACGAAGGTCGACCCGGCGACCTCGCGACCCCGCCTCGTACCGGCGGGAGCGGCGCAATGGCGTGGCCAACCGTAGTTGTCGCATCACCGCGACCAGCCGGGCGAGCTCGGCCGGCGTCAGCGTCGCGAAGTCGCGGCCACCGAGGCGTTCCGTGGTCGCGGCGAGGCTCGGATACGGCGACTCGCGGTCGGCCTCCGCCTCATCGGTGTCGGTGTCGGCGTCGGCCTGTCCGAGGGCGAACGACGGCGGCGCGGTGCCATCCCGCGGCGGTACGCCATCGATCTCAGGCACGGCCTCGTCCGGGGCTGACAGCGGCGGCGATGACTGGTCGCCCCGGCTCAGCGCCGGGTCGTCCGTCGCGCCCTCGAAGACGAGGCGGAAGATCCGATCGAACGTCGGGATCTCGGCCGGGTCGGCCACAAGGGTGGCCAATCCGCACCAGTAAAGGTCCGATGTGGACTGTGGATCGGTGACCGCGATCGCCTCGGCGAACCGCGCCGACCGTTCGGGTCCAACCCCGAGGCCGGCCACCCGCAGCCGGGCGGCGAACCGGGACGCCACGACGGCCAGGTCGGCCGTGTCAGCCATCGCCGAACACCGCGGCCGTACGGGCGATCGTCAGGTCCTCGTCGTACTTGAGCACGGCTCCGAGCGTGGCCTCGGCCCACGACGCGTCCCATGTGGAGACTCCCAGCGCCGTGAGTGCCGATGCCCAACTGATCGCCTCGGCGACCCCGGGCGACTTGTACAGGTCGAGCCCGCGTAGCCGCTCGACCGACGCCGCGACCCGTTCGGCCAGCGGCTCGCTCGCGCCCGGCACCCGCCGCCGGATGATCTCAGCCACCCGGTCGGGGGTCGGGTAACGGATCCAGTGGTACAGGCACCGCCGTTTGAGCGCGTCGTGCAGGTCGCGCGTGCGGTTGGAGGTGAGGATAGCGACCGGCCGCACCGCCGCCCGCCGGGTGCCGAGCTCGGGGATCGTCACCGAACCCTCGGCGAGCAGCTCGAACAGGAACGCCTCGAACTCGTCGTCGGCTCGGTCGACCTCGTCGATGAGGAGGACGGCCGGGCGCGGTCCGGGGTGGTCGATCGCCGCGAGCAACGGCCGCGGCAGCAGGTAGTCCGGCCCGAAGAGGTCCGACTCGACCAACTGAACGCCACGGGACTCGGCCAGCCGGATGGCCAGCAACTGTCTCGGGTAGTTCCACTCGTAGAGGGCCTCCGCGGCGGTCAGCCCCTCGTAGCATTGCAGCCGCAGCAGCGAAGTGTCCAGTGTGGACGCGAGGGCCTTGGCCGCCTCCGTCTTGCCCACGCCCGGCTCGCCCTCGAGCAGGAGTGGCTGGCCCAGGCGTACGGCGAGAAACATGGCGGTGGCGAGACCCTCGTCGGCCAGGTAGTCGCACGCGGCAAGACCGCGCCGCATCGCCGATATGTCAGCCGGAATCATGCGATGTAACGCTCGGGGTTGTCGGCGAAGGCCTGCCGGCAGCCGGGGCCGCAGAAGTACCACGTCCGGCCGGTGTACTCGAGCTGCAGGCTGGCCGTCACCGCGGCCACGCTCATCCCACAGACGGGGTCGACCGCGGGTGCCTCGACCACGACCGGCGCCGAGGTCTCGACCGGCGGCCGCAGTTGCTCCCGTACGGCGATCAGCTCGGCGACGATCGAGACTGCCACCTCCCGCGCGGTCCGGGCGCCGATGTCGAGCCCGGCCGGGGTACGGACCCGCTGGCGCAGATCGTCCGGCAGATCGAGGGCGGCCAGGACCCCATTACCCCGCTTGCGGCTCGCGACCAGGCCGACGTACGGCACGCCGGCGGTCAACGCCGCGACCAGCACCCGCCCCTCGTCGCGGCCGTGCGAGGCGACCACGACGGCCGCCGTGTCCGCCGCGATCTCGGCCCGGGGGTCGGTGCTCGCCATGACCGCGTACCCGGCGGCCGCGGCGACGCTCTCGAGTGCCCGCGCGATGGGCGCGGTACCGAAGACGTGGACCAGTGTCGGTGGCAGCATCGCCTCCAGGAAGATGTCGAGCGTCCCACCGGAGAGGCACTCGTTCCCGACGACGACCAGGCCATCCACAGTGGACGGTTGCGGCGCGGGATGCTCGTCGTCAACCGGTGTGATGCGCAGCAGGGTCGACTCCTTCTCGGGCCGGTCGGAGCTGAGCAGCCGCAGGCCTTCCAACCGTACGGTCGACTCGGCGCAGACTCCGCCGACGAATCCATGTATCGTTCCGTCGGCGAGCACGATCGCCTTGTCGCCCGCCTTCGCCGACGTGGGCCGTTCGGCCCGGACGACCGTGGCGAGGACGAACGGGGTGCGCTGCGCGCGCAGCCGGTCCGCCCTCGCCAACAGTTCCGCCGTCATGTCCGCTCTGCATCTCCATCGTCAATAGGGGCACCCTGCTTGCGCGATAACGCCAATAGGGTGCCCCTGCTTACATCACTCCAGCGCGAGGTCCGTCCGCAACGGGCGACCCTGGATCGCCGACCACACGTTGGCGGGGGTGAGCGGCATGTCGATGTGGCTCACGTTGAAAGGAGCGAGCGCGTCGATCACCGCGTTGACCACGGCCGCCGGCGAGCCGACCGTCGCGGACTCGCCGACGCCCTTCGCCCCGATCGGGTGGTGCGGCGACGGCGTGACCGTCTCGCCCAACTCGTAGGAGGGGCACTCCATCGAGGTCGGCAACAGATAGTCCATCAAGGATGATCCGAGATGGTTGCCGTTCTCGTCGAACGCCATCACCTGCATGAGCGCCATCCCGATGCCGTCGGCCAGGCCGCCATGGATCTGCCCTTCGACGATCATGGGGTTGATCCGCGGCCCGCAGTCGTCGACGGCGATGAACCGGCGGACCTTGACCTGGCCCGTACCGGGATCGACGTCGACGACGCACACGTAGGCACCGAACGGGTAGGTCAGGTTCGGCGGGTTGTAGACGGTGGTCGCGTCGAGGTGTCCCTCGACGCCCTCGGGAAGCTCCAAACTGGAGTGTGCGGCCAGTGCGATCTCCTGGATCGTCTTACCCTTCTCGCGGTCGCCGCGGACGTAGAACCTTCCCTTCTCCCACTCGAGGTCCTCTGTGGACACTTCGAGCATGGCCGCGGCCACGATCTTCGCGCGCTCGCGGACCTTGCGGGCAACCAGTGCCGTGGCGCCGCCGGAGACCGGGGTCGACCGGGAGCCGTATGTTCCCAGCCCGAACGGGGTCTGGTCGGTGTCGCCATGCACGACCTCGATGTCGGTGGGCGGGATCCCCAACTCCTCGGCGACGATCTGGGCGAAGGTGGTCTCGTGCCCTTGCCCCTGGGACTGGCACGAGAGCCGCAGCACTCCCTTGCCCGTGGGGTGGATCCGAAGCTCCGCGCCGTCGGCCATGCCGAGCCCGAGGATGTCCATGTGCTTGCGCGGGCCGGCGCCGACGCCTTCGGTGAAGAACGAGAGACCGATGCCCATGTACTCGCCGCGGGCCCGTTTCTCCGCCTGTTCCCTACGTAGAGCCTGGTACCCGGCCTTGACCAGGGCATGCTGCAGGGCCTGCGGGTAGTTGCCGGAGTCGTACTCCCATCCGGTCGGCGTCTTGTACGGGAACTGCTCGGGCCGCAGCAGGTTCTTCATCCGCAGCTCGGCCGGGTCCATCCTGAGCCGTCGGGCGAGCACGTCGACCATCCGCTCGATCAGGTACACGGCCTCGGTGATCCGGAACGAGCAGGCGTAGGCGACCCCGCCCGGCGCCTTGTTGGTGTAGACCGCGGTCACCTTGCAGTGCGCCGCCGGATAGTCGTACGAGCCGGTGAAGATGTGGAAGAAGCCGGCCGGGAACTTGGTCGGCTGGGCCACGCCGTTGGCCGCGCCGTGATCGGCGAGCACATTCACCCGTACGGCGAGAATCTTCCCGTCCTCGGTCGCCGCGATCTCGCCGTGCATGTGGTAATCGCGGGCGAAAGCGGTGGACTGCAGGTGTTCGGAGCGGTCCTCCACCCACTTGACCGGCTTGCCGGTCACGATGGAACCGACCACCGCGAGCACGTACCCCGGGTAGATGCCGACCTTGCCGCCGAAGCCGCCGCCGATGTCGGGCGAGATGATCCGGATCTTCTGCTCCGGCAACCCTGCGACAAGGGCATAAACGGTGCGATGGGCGTGCGGGGCCTGGGTCGTCGTCCAGACCGTCAGCTTGCCGGTGACCTTGTCGAAGTCGGCCACCGAGCCGCAGGTCTCGATCGGCGACGGGTGGACCCGCGGGTACAGGATGTCCTCGGCCACGACGACCGGCGCGCCGGCGAACGCGGCGTCGGTGGCCGCCTTGTCGCCGGCCTCCCAGTCGTAGATGTGGTTGTCGGCTTTGCCTTCCTTGTCGTCGCGGATGACCGGAGCATCGGGATCGAGGGCCCGCCGGGCGTCCGCCACCGCCGGCAGCACGTCGTACTCGACCTCGATGAGCTCCAGCGCGTCCCTGGCGGAGTAGCGGTCCTCCGCCACGACAAAGGCGACCTCCTGCCCCTGGAAGCGCGCCTTGTCCGTGCAGAGCACGGCCTGGGTGTCGTACGACAGCGTCGGCATCCAGGCCAGTTTGAGGGTCTCCAGCACCGCGCCGGTGATGACGGCCTTCACCTTCGGGTGAGCCTCGGCCGCCGACGTGTCGATGGAGACGATCCGGGCGTGGGCGTAGGGGCTTCGCAGGATGGCGCCGTGCAGCATGCCCGGCAGACTCACGTCGTCGACATAGTGGCCACGCCCCCGGATGAACCTGGCATCCTCGACCCGGTGCATCCGGCCGTACCCGATCGGAACCTCGGTCGTGGTCACGCGGTCACCTCACTGTGCTGAGCGGCAGTCTGCGCGGCGGCGCGACGGATCGAGCGGACGATGTTCTCGTAGCCGGTACAGCGGCACAGGTTGCCCGATATCGCCTCACGGATTTCGGCGTCACTCGGGTCGGGGTTGGCGTCCAGCAGCGCCCGTCCGGTCATCAGCATGCCCGGTGTGCAGAATCCACATTGGAGTCCGTGACATTCGACGAACCCCTGCTGCAGCGGATCGAGCCCGTCCGCGGTTTCCAGGCCCTCCACGGTGCGGACCTCGCGGCCGTCGGCCATGACGGCCAGCATCGTGCACGACTTGATCGGCGTGCCGTCGAGCTGAACCGTGCAGGCGCCGCAGTTGGACGTGTCGCACCCCCAGTGGGTACCGGTCAGGGCCAGCTCGTCGCGCAGGAAGTGGACCAGCAGCAGGCGTTCCTCGACGTCGCGCGGGTACGCCTGGCCGTTGACGGTCACGGTGATCTGCATCGCTTAGCCCCTTCCGCCCTGGGCACGGCTGATCGCGCGGTTCAACGCCCGAGCGGTCAGCTCCTGTGCCAGATGGCGCTTGTAATCGACGGGCCCACGTTGGTCCGCGGCTGGTTCACAGTGTTGCCCTGCGATGCGGGCAGCCTCGGCGACGTTCTCCGGCGTGGCGAGCTTCCCGCGCAGGAACGCCTCGGCCTGAGGGGCGCTGTAGTGCTCCGCCCCGACCGCGGTCAGGCCGATGCCGGCGTCGTCGACGGTCCAGCCGACCACGCCGCTGGTGAGCCAGACCGCCGCACCCGCGGCGGCGACGGCCCAGTCGCCGGCGCGCCGTTCGACCTTCTCGTACGCGCTGCTGCCGCCGGGCCGGATCGGGAGGCGCACCGCGGTCATGAGTTCTCCGGGCGCCACGACCGTCTCATATGGTCCGGTGTGGAACTCGCGGAGCGGGACGACGCGCTCGCCGGCGGGGCCACGAACGACCACCGACGCGTTCACCGCGACAAGAGCAGCCGGCATGTCCTCGGCCGGGTCGGCCTGGCATAGCGATCCGCCGATGGTGCCCCAGTTGCGCACCACCGGGTCGGCGATGACGCGCTCGGCGTCGATCAGGATGGGAAAGTGCTCCGCCACCAGGGGTGAGGACAGCAGCGCCGCGTGCCGGGTCAGCGCGCCGATCGCCAGCACGTCTCCGTCGAGCCGGAGGTAGGCGAGGTCGGTCAGGCCATTGATGTCGATCAGGGCGTCGGGTTTCGCCAGCCGCAGCTTCATCATGGGCAGAAGACTGTGCCCGCCGGCGATCACGCGCGCCTCCTCGCCGTGCTCGGCAAGCAGGGCGAGCGCGTGTTCGACGCTGGTGGCCTTGGCGTAGGCGAATGATGCCGGTACCTGCATGTGACCTCCTTGTCAACAGGGCGAACCAACTGCCTCAGGGGGTTACGGTCGGACATCTATGTGCTCAGGCAAAGTCTGTCGCGGCCGGCGCTGGCTGGCAACGGCCGCGATCATCTTTGACCGGTTCTGGGAGCGGCGCCGCCGAGCCGGCTGCCCGGTGATGCGCTCGACGTCCTTGCATCTGCAGTGTCATACGGTCCCGCGTTCTGATGTTTGCGTGGCTCGGTCGGCTGTCACAAGAGGTGTGCGCGATGCGAACGCAGGGGCCCCAACGGGAGATGCCGCCGGCGGGTTACGCCTGAACGGTAGCCTCGGGGAGTGATCGACAAGGTCGAGGCCCTCCTGCGGGAGGTGGCCGCCAACGCCGTCCTGCCCCGGTTCGGCCACCTGTCGGCCGACGAGATCACGCAGAAGGCTCCCGGCGATTTCGTGACGACGGTCGACCGCGAGGCAGAACGACAGCTCACCGCGGGACTTACCGCACTGCTGCCCGACTCGACCGTGGTCGGCGAGGAAGCGGCCACCGTCGATACGTCGCTGCTGGCCCGCCTGGCCGAGCCGGGGAATGTCTGGCTGGTCGACCCGATCGACGGTACGACCAACTTCGTCGGCGGCCGGGAGCCGTTCGCGATGATGGTCGCCCTGGTCCGGAACGGGCGCACGGTGGCCTCGTGCATCCTCGATCCGGTCACCGGCGTCGCTGCGATCGCCGAGGCCGGGTCGGGCGCATTCCTCGCCGGCCAGCGGGTCTGGGCACCGCGAACCACCCGACCCGCTAACGAGTTGCAAGGCTTCTCCACCACCCGATACACGCCGGCCGCCGTAAGCACGGTGATCGCCGAGTCGGCCTCGACGATCGGGGCCGTCCTGCCCGGACACATGTGCGCCGGCTACGAGTACCCGGCAATCGTCCGCGACGAGCAGCAGTTCGTCTTCTTCTGGCGGATGCTCCCATGGGACCACGCGCCCGGGATTCTCTTCGTCGAGGAGGCTGGTGGGGTCGCCCGGCACGTGGACGGGAGACCGTACCGGCCGGCCGGTGGCGGGGAAGGTGTCCTGACCGCCCAGAACCCCGACGTGTGGCAGACCGTCCGGTCAACGCTGCTCCGCGGTGTGTCATCCGGTGTGCCGCATTAGTACGCTGCCACCACGGACGCCGGCCTGCACGGATCGAGTTGGTGAGGTGTCCGGGCAACCGGCCGTCTGGTTGGATCGGGGTCGTGACGACTCTTATCGAGGCCATCGACGTGACGCCCGACGGTCCAGGCACCTCGTCAGGGCCGTCCACGACGGGTACCCCAGCGCGGAGCACCCGGCGGTCGACTCCAGCCTGGCAGCCGATCATGGTGACATGACTCTGTTCGACGCGCTGGCCCGCCGCATCCTGACCAGCTCGACCGACCGCCGGATCCGGGTCGCAGTCGATGGTGTGGACGGCGCCGGTAAGACCATCTTCGCCGCGGCCCTCGCCGGGGCCGTCGAAATGTCCGGACGGGCAGTCGTCACGTCCACAGTGGATGGGTTCCATCATTCCCGGGGCATCCGGTACCGGCATGGGCGGGACTCGCCGTCCGGATTCTTCGAGGACTCGTACGACTACGCCGCTCTGCGTCGTTGCCTGCTCGACCCATTCGGGCCCGCCGGCGACGGTCACTACCGCCGCGCCGCGTTCGACCATCACCGGGACGCGCCGGTCGCGGCTGCCGTGGAGGTTGCGCCACCGGGCGCCGTCCTCATTGTCGACGGCCTCTTCCTGCATCGGCCGGAGCTACGCGAGGTCTGGGACTTCTCGGTCTTTCTCCGGGTCGGGTTCGCCGAGGCCTTCGCCCGGATGGCGGTACGGGACGGCTGCCCGCCTGACCCGGACGATCGCGCCAACCGCCGGTACCTCGAAGGACAGCGTCGTTACCTTCGAGAGTGCCGCCCCGAGGATTACGCGACGGTCGTCGTGGACAACACCGATGTGACCAGCCCTCGCCTCGTTGACTGACAACAGACCGCAGCCGAGCGGAGCTGGTTCAACCTGACTCGGCGAAGTTCCGTGCAAGCGCGTAGCGAGAATACGGTTCGCTACGGACACGATCTCCACGGGAGACGTGGACATTCCCGACGTTGTCCTATACCGCGCGTTGATCGTCGGGCTGGTACCGGAACACGTGTGAGTCGCGGATCTCGAAACCGAGCCGGCGATAGAGCCGGTTCGCTGCTTCCCGCTCCGGACGCGAGGTCAGGTCGATGGTTCGCGCTCCATGGTCTACGGCGAGTCGGATTGCGCCCCGGGTCAGAGCCTCCCCAACGCCGCCACCGCGCGCCGACTCGTCGACGACCACGTCCTCCACCCAGGCTCGTACCCCGGTGAGCAGTGGGAAGACCGCCAGGGTCAGCATGCCCACGATCCGGCCGTCGATCCTCGCGAGCAGGAGCGTGATCGCCGGATGTGCGGCCACTGTGTCCAGCCAGGTTCGGTCGGGCCTGGTGGCTGATCGGGAGAGCTGCGGCAGCAGCCGGACCAGTCCCTGTGCCACCTCGTCGGTCACCTCGTCCACCCGCTCGACGGCCACGCCCATGACGGGCATTGTGGCGCACACCGCGGCCGGCGCCAGGGCTAGGTTGGCCGAAAGCACACGGCTCGACAATGGAGGAGCGATGCCGGACGTACCCCCCGTCATCCAGCTCGGCGACATCGCGCTCGACGCGCCGGATCCCCGCGCTCTGGCCGAGTTCTACGGCCGCCTGCTCGGCTGGAAGATCTTCCGGGCCGAACCCAGCTGGGTGACCCTCGGTCCACACGACGGCAGCGGGCCCGGCCTCTGCTTCGCCGCCGAACCGCTGTTCCAGCGGCCGGTCTGGCCGTCAGAGTCCGATAAGCAGCAGATGATGCTGCACCTGGACTTCGGCGTCGCCGACCTCGAGGCGGCGTGCGCACATGCGATCGCCGCCGGGGCCACCCTCGCCGACTTCCAGCCGCAGGACGACGTGCGGGTCTTCTACGATCCGGTGGGCCACCCCTTCTGCCTGTACGTCGACAGCGATCTGGTCAAAGGCTCCACAGTGGACTAAGCCGCGAAGGTGCCGTCGCGAAGCAGCGGAACGACCTGGTTATATCCAGCTCGACGGCGATGCGCCGAAAGGCCGGCCGCTCAAGCCGTATCGCGCTTGGACCGGGTACGACGGCCCCGGTCGTCGATCGAGCCGGGCAGTATCTCCTCGTCGCCGGCGAGCATCGCGGCGGCCTCTGCCGGCAGCCACCGAATGTCCAACTCGTCGACGACCCGGATGCCGGGCCGCCGGTGCGTGATGACGATGTCGCGGACGATCAAGGCCAGCACCACCCCGAGTGCGATCATGAGAAGTAGCAGGCCGGGGTGGGCCGACCAGGGCGGTGGGGTGGGTGGTGCCGGCGGAACGTCGTACTCGGGCGGGAAGTAGGGGCCGAGTGGGTACAGCACCTCGCCAGCGTCCTGCACCTTTTACGGCTTTCGCGTAGAAATGGCGAGATGCCCACTGTGTGGGTGGCGCGGGAGAATGTCGTCGGCTCGGTGTCGATCCGCGGCAGGCCAGCGCGTAGAAGCGGTAGCGACACGACAGAGGAGGACTCATGAAGTACGCCCTGCTGATCTACTCCGACCCGCAGGCCGACCGGGATAGACCCGCGCCCGAGGGCGCAATCTCCAGCTGGGTCGACTACACGAAGGCGCTCAAGGAGAGCGGATCGCTCGTCGCGGCGGAACACCTCTTCGATACCGACACCGCGACGACCGTGCGCCACCGGGGGCAGCGGCTGCTCACCGACGGCCCCTTCGCGGAGACCAAGGAACACCTGCTCGGGTTCTATCTCATCGACGTACCCGGCCTCGACCAGGCGTTGGACTGGGCGGCGAGGATGCCGTTGATCGGGTTCGGCACCGTCGAGGTCCGGGCTGCCCGTAGCGATGGCGAGTGGCGGACCGTCCTGGATGAGTGACGGCACGCTCGAGCGGGCATTCCGGGACGAGTGGGCGGCGGTGGTCGCCACGGTCGCCCGCCGACTCGGCGATCTGCAGGCGGCCGAGGACGCCGCCGCCGAGGCGTTCGCCACGGCCGCCGATCGGTGGGCGCGTGATGGCGTCCCGCCGAATCCGGGTGGATGGCTGACGCTCACAGCCTGGCGTAAGGCGCTCGACCAGGTGCGTCGCGACGGTCGGTACCTACGCGGGGCGACCGGACCCGACGAGATCCCGGCCGCAAACGACCCAGAGCCGCCCACGGGAGGCATCGCGATGGAGGACGATCGCCTATCGCTCATATTCGCCTGCTGCCACCCCGCCCTGGCCTTGGAGGCCAGGATCGCCCTCACCCTGCGCTGCGTCGCCGGACTCTCCACAACGGAGATCGCCAGCGCCTTCCTCGTTGCCGAGGCGACGCTGGCCCAGCGCCTGGTGCGGGCCAAGCGGAAGATCCGGGAGGCGGGCATCCGTTTCGATGTACCACCGCCGGAGATGCTCCCGGCGCGCCTCACCGACGTCCAGAGCGTGATCTACCTCGTCTTCAACGAGGGATATGCGGCGAGCGGATCGGCGACCCTGGTCCGGGCCGATCTCTGCGATGAGGCGGTGTGGCTCGCTCGGCTCGTACACGGGCTCGTGCCAGGCGACGCCGAAACCACCGGGCTGCTCGCGCTCATGCTGCTGCACGCCGCCCGGTCCCCGGCCCGCATCGAGGAGGACGGTCGGCCCGTCCCGCTCGCCGAACAGGACCGGACACTGTGGAACCACGGCATGATCGGGGAAGGCGTCAGCCTCCTTGATGAGGCGATACGACGGCGGGATCCAGGGCCCTACCAGGTTCAAGCCGCGATCGCCGCCCTTCACGGGCAGGCCGCGACCTTCGCCGAGACGGACTGGCCGCAGATCGCGGCCCTCTACGGCGAACTCGCCCGTCGCACCCCGTCTCCGGTGATCGAAGTGAACCGGGCGGTCGCGGTCGGCATGGCCGACGGCCCGCTTGCCGGACTCGCGGTGTTGGCGCCGGTGCTGGCCGCCGGCGAGCTGGCCGGGTACGGGCCGCTGCACACCGCTCACGCCGATCTGCTTGAGCGGGCCGGCGACCTGGCCGCCGCCGCGGAGGCCCGGAATCGCGCGCTCGCCACGACGGTCAACCCCGTGCTGCGCGACGAACTCGCCCGCCGCTGGGCCTCCTGAGATCCGCCACCTTCGGAGGTTTGACGCTGTCTGGGGTACGCCGGCGCCTTGACTAACATCGGGCCAGGTTTTCTTTCTGACCGCTGTCGAATTCGGGCCCGCGCGGGCGTGGAGCAGATGTCGGGCGGTTGTCAGGTGCCGGAACGGGCGCCGCCGGCCCGACCTCGGAGGTCGGTCATGCCACCCGCCACCAAGCGCGCCGGTATCTGGACCCTCGCGCTCACCTCGGTCGCCTTCTTCATGGTCACGCTCGACTCGCTCGTCGTCATCACGGCACTGCCCGCGATCCAACGCGATGTGCACGCCGACATCGGGACACTGGAGTGGACCGTCAATGCCTACACCTTGGGTGCGGCGGGAATCATGACCGCGGCCGCGCTCGGGGACCGGTTCGGCCGGCGGCGCATGTTCGCTATCGGCATCGGGCTGTTCACTCTCGCGTCGGCGGCGTGCGCGCTGGCGCCGACCGCCGGGCTCCTGATCACTGCCCGAGCCGTCCAGGGCATCGGCGGCGCCATCGTCATTCCGCTCAGCCTCACGATCCTCACTACGTCGTTCCCGGCCGAGCGCCGCGGTACCGTCGTCGGCATCTGGGGCGGCATCGCCGGTATCGCCGTAGCCAGCGGACCGCTCGTCGGCGGAGCGGTCACGCAGGGCCTGGACTGGCACTGGATCTTCTGGGTGAACGTCCCCATTGGACTCGTCGCGACGGTCGCGGCCCGGCTACGTGTGAACGAGACGCGTGGCGACGCACGGCGGCTTGACCTGCCTGCGCTCGGCCTGGTGGCGACGGGCGCGATCGCCCTGATCTGGGGTCTGGTCAACGCGGCCGATCACGGCTGGGGCAGCCCGGCGAGCACGTCCGGGCTCGCGATCGGTGCGACCGCCGTGGGGGCGCTGGTGGTGTGGGAGCGCCGCGCTGCCGCTCCGATGCTGCCACCTCAGCTATTCCACAACCGCGGTTTCTCCGCCGCCACCGCCGCGTCCCTGCTGATGGTGGCCTCGCTGATGGCGGCGGTGTTCCTGACCGCGCAGTACTTCCAAGGCGCGCTCGGCTACTCCCCGCTCTCCGCGGGCCTGCGCCTACTGCCGTGGACGGCCACTCCGCTCATGGTCGCACCGATCGCGGGGGCCGTCGCCGACCGGATCGGAGCCCGGATCGTGCTGGCCACGGGACTGCTGCTGCATGGGTCGGGTCTTGCCTGGTACGCCATGCAGGCGACCGTACGTCCGTCGTACCTGAGCCTGGTCGTCCCGCTCATCGTGGCGGGAATCGGGGCGTCGATGGCGCTGCCAACCATGGCCGCCGCGTCGCTCGGCTCAGTCGCGCCCACCCAGATCGGGACTGCATCCGGTGTGAACACCACGATGCAGCGCATCGGCGGGGCGCTCGGCATCGCCGTCGTCGGCAACGTGTTCGCCGTGCACGGGCACCTCGGCGCACCGGCCGCGTTCGTGGCGGGGTTCCGCCCGGCGATCCTGGTGGCAGCCGGAATCGCCCTGCTCGGCGTCGTGGTTGCGCTCATGATTCCCCGTCCACGTGCGGCGGTCCGCCCGACGCCGGCGCCCGAGCCGGTACCTGCCAGAGTTTGACCCAAACGGTCAAGGCCGGTGCCGGGTTTCCCGGGCACCGCCTCGTTTGCGCGCTCGGGCGGACGATGCGTGGTCACGACCACGAGCCGGAGCCGGTCGATCGCAGCACGTCGACCTAGCCGTACGGCTGAGGCGGACCGACCGAACGGTCCGTGCGGGGACGGTCCTTGCAACTGTGATGTGGACAAGACGGTCGCTATCACGCGGGCGCCCGGGGCCACCCATACCCGCACGTCGTTACTCCGCCTCGCCGAGGCGTGGCGGTCGTGATCATGACCAACGCTTGGGTCGGCGAGAGCGCGGTCGGCCTCGCCCGGACCTTCACCGCCTCCGGCCGTCCAGTGGAGATCCACCAATGGACCGACGACCGCGGCGACGGTGCGTTCAAACGCTTCCTGGTCCGACTCGCCGATTAAAGGTCGCCGTGTTCGGGCCTCGCTTTACCCCGGGGAGGTCGCTGCTGCGATCACCTGCTGAGTACACCATAACCGTCATTATGGTGTAACATTTCGGCCTAGGACCGTGCCCGATTTATGCATATCCTACGAATTACTGAATTGCATTACCGATAATCTGTTAATTGAGTGAACATCGGCGAAACGCTGTCTTCGCTGCTCAGCGCACCTATGGAGTGCCGGGCTCAGTCGGCAAGGATGATGTCGTAGATCGAAGCGTCCGGGGCGACGAACCGAAGGGCCGCCTCCGCCTCGGCCGTGACGGCTGCGCGCGCCTCGGCATCCAACCGGCCGAACGGCCGGAGAGTCATCGTTGCCGACGCTCGCCGCCGCTCGACGCTCCACAGCCCGGCCGCCACGCCGTCGACCAGAAAGACCGCGTTGATCCGCAGATTCTTCGTGGTCACGCGCGCGCGATGTTCGTCGGCGATGATCCGGCTGCGGTCGTCATAGGCGAGCAGGACGCTGTCGAAGTCCGGGAGCAGGCGGGCCGGCACGGCCAGTCCTTCACCTGGCCGAGGCGCTTTCGGCACATCGAAGAGCTCCCGGCCGCGGTCGTCGGCACGTACGTCCAGACGTGGACGCAGGTCGTCGAAGACGGGCGCCATCCGACCGAGCCCGGACCACGACTGGAAGTCGGCAACCGATGCGGGGCCGAACGCGCTGAGGTATCGCAGCACGAGATCGCCGGCGGCCGTTGTCGACCGGATCGGCCGAGTCAGCCACTGGTCCGCAAGCGTGAAGCGGGCTGCCTGCGGATACCCCCAGACATCGTCGGTAGGTTCCATCACCAGCGGCACCAGCAGCCGCGTGGCGTACCCGAGCGCCCGGTCGTTCACGTCCGGGAAGTCTGCGGCGAGCAGCGGCCGCAACTCGCTGAAGGTGAGCGGTCCTCCCTCGAGGTGCCGGCGCGCGGCGGCGACCGTCTGCTCGACGTCCAGGCCGGCCAGCCGGTCGCCCAGGGCCCGGAGTCCGTCGGCGAGCATCGGTTCGAGATGGGCCCGGGAGTCGATGTAGTCCTCGGCGGTGACGATGTGCAGCGTGCCGCGCACACCGGTCGCGCGGACCAGCGTCCTGGCGTGCAGGGCACCATGTAGGTCCTCGCGGCGGAAGTCGGCGAGGCGGCTCCACAGCGCGATGAACGGCGGCCGCGCCTCCTGGGCCTGGAGACCACAGAGCCGCGACACGGCATCGACAGGTTTGAGATCCGCCCGTACGGTGAGGAGCTGGCGGGCCAGCGTCGCGCGGTTGAGCTGCCGCCGTGTGAGAACCCTTCGAACCATCCGGCGACCCTAGAGAACCGGACGGCCGCCCGCATCTCGGACCAGACCCCGAAGACAACAAGATCCTCGATCTCGCGGTCCTCGTGGACGCAGACGCAATCGTCACGAACGACGCGGACCTGCTCCACCTGGGTCGGCCCGCCGGGTGGAAGGGCCGAGCAATATCATCACGCCGGAGCGCTTCACAAGCCGAGCCGATGGTATGGCGAGAAGCCGACGCCAATGAATGGGGGTCGCGCGATGGGTGGACGGGCGTTGGTCCTGGGTGGCGGCGGCGTCACCGGAGTCGCGTGGGAGCTGGGCATCCTGACGGGGCTGGCCGACAATGGGACCGACCTCACGGCGGCCGACCTCGTCGTCGGTACCTCGGCCGGCTCAGTGGTCGGCGCACAGGTGACCACCGGCACGCCGTTGGCCATGCTGTACGAGGCACAACTGAAGCCACCGACCAGCGAGGTCGCCGCCAGGATGAGGTTGCTCACGATGGTCCAGCTCGCCTGGGCGGCGCTGAACCCGATCGGCGGCTCTCAGGCCGCCCTGGCCAGGGTCGGGGCGATGGCCAAGCGGGCCAAGACCATTCCGCAGGCGGAGCGTAAGGCGATCATCGAGAGCCGGCTGCCCGTTGACGATTGGCCCGCACGTCCACGCCTACTCATCACCGCAATCGCCGCCGATGACGGCGAGTTCGTGGCCTTTGACAAGGATTCCGGTGTGTCCCTTGTCGACGCCGTCGCCGCCAGTTGTGCGGTGCCCGGGGTATGGCCACCGTCCGATGTGAACGGTCGACTCTTCATCGATGGCGGCATCCGCTCCGCCGCCAACGTGGACCTTGTCGCTACGCAGGCCGAGGCGTACGACCGGGTCGTGGTCATCGCCCCGCTGACCGCCGCCTTGACGCGTAAGCGGTCCGTGGCCGGGCAGGTCGGCGCGCTGCCTCCCGGTACCCGATCGGTTGTCGTCGCCCCTGACGCCGCGGCCAAGGCGGCGATCGGGACCAACGTACTGGATCCGGCCCGGCGGGCCGATTCCGCCCGCGCCGGACGGGACCAGGCCGGACGGGTCGCGGCACAGGTCGAGGCGGTCTGGAACCCGTGACGGATGCGCGGGCCGGCACCGGGCTGGGTCGATCGGAGTCCCCCATGGCGGACTTCCCTCTCCCCAGCCGCCTCCGCGCATCCTGCAGGCGTCAACTCTTGGGCTTGACGGCCCGCGTGGCGAAATAACCGGGCATATAAGCCGCGGTCGCGTCCACCTGGTGCGGCGCCTCAACCAGATGAGTAAGTACGAACCCGGCCGCGATCTGGCCACCGATCTGCTCGCTCATCGTGTGGCTGTATTCGATAGGACCGCCGCCCGCTCCGCTTTGCGGATCCGCCGCCGGCAGGTCCAGCGAGGAGTACGGGATGCGGTTGCGCACGATGAGCTCACCACGCTGGTCGAGGGCGTCAAGATCGAAGATGAACACGTCGGGGTTGACGAATCCGACCAGCAGGATGCCGCTCGGGCGTAGGACCCGGAAGCACTCGCGCCATACCGGATCCAGGTTGGGGCTGAACACGTTCGAGACCGGGTTGAACACCACATCGAAGGTCTCGTCCGCGAACCCGCTGAGGTCGCGCATGTCGCCAAGGACAGTCCTGATCGTGAGCCCCTCCCGTTCGGCGACCTCGCGGTCGCGCTCCAACTGGCGAGGCGAGTTGTCAAACGAGGTCACCATCGCGCCGGTGGCGGCGAACGTCGGGGCCTGCTGGCCGCCACCGGACGCGAGGCAGAGTATGTCCACACCGGACAGATCGGCCGGCACCCAGTCGCGTGGCATGGGTTCGTATCCGATGAGAACGACCCTCCAGTCCCCGTTGCGGGCACGCGCGATGACCTCGGGGCTCACCGGTACGGTCCACTCGTTGCCGCTGTCGACCTGACGGTCCCATGCGGCGCGGTTGTAAGCGACCGGGTCGATGCTCACGGCCGCCGATTCTAGTGGTGGCGCCTGGCGCGCTACCCGTTAATTCGGCGGAGGAACGCCAGCACGGCAGTGGACACGCCGGTCAGCAGAGCCGTGCCATGGTCTGAGCCGGGCACCCGGAGCACCTCAGGTCGCCGATCGAGCCGACGCTCGCGAATTCGTCCTCGCGCAGGCCGATTACCACCAGCAGCGGCTGGCCGAGTACGAGGCGATCCGGATTCCCCTCGTGCCGCCCGACCATCCGGACTTCGGATCGCTCGCCACTCTGCGCTACGGGATCGGCTACGAGCGGCACCGCGTGCAGTGGTGCGAATGGCTCGCGTCGGCTTGACACCGTCGAACCTGGGTGAGACCGAGCGGGTCGGCGCGGTTGCGGCGTCCTTCGCGCCGGTGTGCCTACACTGGACACTCGTGAAGAGGCCGACCCCTGCCGGCGCGCCCGTGATGATTCACGCGACCATCGACGCACACCACCGCGACGAGGACCGCGATCCCGGGTCCCGCCCGTGTGCCTACTGTGGACGGCCGGTACTGCAGACCCCGGGCGCGGGTCGGCCGTTCCGGTACTGCCGCGACAACGATGATGCCTGTCTACGGGCCGCCCGCAATGCCAGGCTGCGCCAGCGCAGCGCTCCTGGGATCGCCGGCCAGGTGGCGCAGGCGTTCGAGGTCGTCGATCGGCTCGAGAAGGTCGCCGAGACCCTGAGTGACGCGCTGCACGCCGAACTCTCGCCGCAGGGCGTGGACCGCCAGCTCGCGGTCGTCCGCGCGGAGGCCGCCACCGAGGTGGCCGCGGCGCACCGCGAGCGCGACGCGGCGGCGGGTGAACGCGATGCGGCACGACGTGAGGCCGACCACGTCGCAGCCGAGGCAACGCAGGTTCGGCAGGAGAGCGATCGTACGGTCGCGGCCGCCTTGGCCGAGGCGGAGGCGGCGCGGGACGTGGCGGCGGAAGCGGTGGGGCTGGCCGATGAGCGAGTGGCCGTGGCGCTGGAGCAGGTGCGGGCCGCCGAGCAGGCGCTGACCGAGGAGCGCGAGCGGGTTCGGCTCTCTCAGGGCGAACGCGAGCGGGCGCAGGCATCAGCCGTGCGGGCTGAGGCGCTACGGGCTCAGGCGGTGGCGGACCGCGACGCGGCCCGGTCGGCGATAGTCGAGGCGCAGCGCGCCCGCGATGCCGCCATCGCCGAGGCGCGACTGCACGCCGCGGCCGCGCAAGAAGCCGCGGCCAGGGCCGACGCCGCGCTGGCCGAAATCGCCGGCGTCCGGGCCGCGGCGCAACACGCAACCGCCGAGGCGGAGGCTCGGGTGAGCCGGGCCGCGCAGGAGCTTGTCACGGTCAGGGAGGATCTGACGGCCGTACGCGACGAACTGGCGACGGCACGGGAGGAGTCGCGCACCGCAGCGCGGCGCAGCGCGGATCTGACGGAGCTGTTGAGGTCGGCCGAGTCGGAGCGGGCCACGGCACGGTCCGATGCCCTGGCCGCGCGTGACGATGCGGCGGCTGCCCGGGCGGAGGTTACGGCCGCCCGGATCCATGCCGAACAGCTGGCCGAACAGGTCGGCGTCCTCGCCGCCGCGCTGGCGCGCCTAGAACCGCGGGCGGCCGCCCGCCGTTCGTGAGAGTGTCAGGAGACGACGCGGGTGAAGACGAAGTGAGGCAGCTTCTGCGGGCCGCTCGCGAACTCCTCGCCTACCGGGACGAAGCCGTGCCGGCGGTAGAAGGCGGCCGCCACGCTGCGTCCATTGCACCAGATGCGCTTGCCGCCACGGCGGACGACTTCGTCGACTCCCGCCTCCAGCAGCCGGCCGCCGATGCCCGCGTTGCGGTACGGCTCCAATGTGGCCATCCCGCGGAACCGCCACGCCGGCTCCCCGTCGAGATCGTCAGGGAAGAACGTCACGCAGGCGATGATGGTCCCATCGTCCTCGCGTTCGGCCAGATGGAAGACCTCCGCCAGGTCGTCCTCCGGGTACAGCGCCGTCTTCGCCGGGAGACCTGGGCGCAACACCTCATGTCGGATGGAGACGATCTCGGCGCGGGCCACCTGTTCAATCACCGTTCCAGTGTCCCATCCGGCACCTACCGAACCCAGGCGTCCACAGTAGACAGCTAACGGGGTGGTTCTCCGCCTCCTCCAGCTGCCGCATCACATCCCAAAGCCCCTCGAAGGTGGCCGACGTACGCTCGTGACTGCGATCACCTGCCAGCTGCGCGGACGGGCTCGCTACTCTGGATGTGACGTGTATTTCGCGGTCGCGGGAATCGTCTGACCGAGTTCGGTCGTTGCAACTACCGACTCACAAGCGACGTAGGAGGACAGGGCCAATATGGGCGAGCGCATGCTCCGTGGAAGCCGGCTCGGGGCGGTCAGTTATGAGTCTGACCGCAATACTGAGCTGGCGCCGCGACAGACGCGGGAGTACCTCTGCGCGCGTGGCCACCAGTTCGAGGTGCCGTTCGCGGTTGACGCGGAGGTTCCGATCACCTGGGAGTGCAAGTACGACGGTACGATCGCGCGCCTGGTCGACGGCTCCGAGCCGGAGCAGAAGAGGGCAAAGCCACCGCGAACGCACTGGGACATGCTGCTCGAACGGCGCAGCATGGCCGAACTCGAGGACATCCTCAACGAGCGGTTGGACGAGGTCCGGGCGCGTCGCGGCCGCGCCTCCTGATTTCAGCGCACCGACGCCCGCCCGGCGGACCGGGCGGGCGTCTTCGTGTTTGCCTGGGCGTGCATGCCCGGACAGATCACCGACGCTTCTTGGTTGACCCGGCGCCTGCGCTAGCACGATGTGCGGCCTGTCCGATCTTCGGGCCTGGCCGGCCGCTACCGGTCGATGATCTCGCCTTCGAGCGGATCGCCGGGGGCGCCGCTCGGGCGCCGAACCGCCTCTCCCGGCTGGCCATCGGACGGGGTGGGTGGCGTCGTGTCGCCGACCCTGACCCGTACCCGTCGCGGCCCGAAGAGCGAGTTGGCCGCGCTGGGAGAGATGCGCTGAGTCAGGATGCGCTGGGTGAAGCCTCGCGCCAGGTGCCGTGTTGGAGGAAGAAGCAGGAAGAGGCCCACGGCGTCGGAGACGAAACCGGGCACCAGCATGAATACGCCGCCGGCCAGGACGAGCACACCGTCGGTGGCGGCATGGCCCGGTGGACGCCCCGAGGTCGCGTCGGCCCGAAGAGTCCGCCACGCCCGGCCGCCCTGGCTGCGCAACAGCCACGCGCCGAGTGCCGACGTGCCGAGTAGCAGCAGTAACGTCCACGCCCAACCGATGGCGTGACCGACGGCGATCACCACCGTGATCTCGATGGCCGAGGCCACGATCAGCAGGGCGACGATCACACCTAGGCGACGCACGGTCAGCCTCGACGCCAAGGACCGCGAGCAGACTGCGCCGGTTTCGCTGACCGCTCCATGCCGGCGACGAGGGCACGCAGGCTGTTCCACCGGCCCTGGGTACCCCATACGGTGACCCGCCAGAGCGCCTCCCGAACGATCGAGGAGCTCATCTTGCTGGCGCCACGCTCACGCTCGACGAAGCGGATGGGAACTTCTACCACGCGGAAGCCGTGGCGATGGGCGCGCCAGGCGAGATCAACCTGGAAGCAGTAACCCTGCGAGGCCACCGTATTGACATCCATTTTGTCCAGAGCGGTCATCCGGTAGGCCCGGTAGCCGCCGGTCGCGTCCTTGACCGGCATACCGAGCGCGAGCCGGGTGTAGAGGTTGCCGCAGCGGGAGATCAGGTGGCGATGCAGGGGCCAGTTGACCACCCGACCGCCCTTCACCCAGCGCGAGCCCAGGACCACGTCGGCGTCGGCGAGCGTGTCGAGCAGCCGGGGCAGCTCCTCCGGGGCGTGCGAGCCGTCGGCATCCATCTCGACGACCGCGTCGTAGCCACGCTCCTTCGCCCACGCAAAGCCGGCCAGGTAGGCCGCGCCGAGGCCCTCCTTCCCAGGCCGGTGCAGCACGTTAACGGCCGGATCGGCGGCGAGTTCATCCGCGATGTGTCCGGTTCCGTCCGGGCTGTTGTCGTCGGCGATTAAAACGTCCACCTGTGGCACGGATATGCGTAAACGGTCCAGGATGATCCGGATGTTCTCCGACTCGTTATACGTCGGGATGATCACCAAAACCCGGCCTACGCCCTGGTACGCCTCACTCACCCCTCTACCTTCCGTCGTCTGATCGCGATGGCCACGACCACCGCCGCCAGCGCCACGGCCAGCAACGCCAACTCGGGCGCTTCGCCAACGTCGGTTGCAATGGTACGGCCAGTGCGCAGCCGAAGCTCCCGTATGATGATCGCCCGTTGGTCGAATGACGTGGCGTCGTGCACGCTCCCGTCAGGATCAACGAAACCGGAGATTCCCACCGTGGAGGCCATCAGCGCCGGCCGGCCGTGCTCGACGGCTCGCAGCCGCACCATCGCCAACTGCTGGGCCGCCTCGGCCGGGTTGAACGTGGCATTGTTCGTCTGGACGACGAGTAGCTGCGCGCCGCCGGTTACGGTGTCGCGTACGACATCGTCGTACGCGACCTCGAAGCAGATCACGTCGCCCACGGTCGCCGGGCCGACGGTTAGGACGCCGGGCCGGTCGCCGGCCACGAAGTCGCTGCGGACCAGGTCGACCTTGTCGGTCAACAGGCGGGCGAAGGAACGGAGCGGGACGTACTCGGCGAAGGGTACCGGGTGGCGCTTGGAGTAGATCTCTCCGGCTCCGGTGCTCGGATTCCAGACGATCCCAACGTTGCGAACCTGATGCGGGCCCGGTCCGTCCAGCAGACCGCCGACCAGGATCGGCACCCCGATCGCGGTCGCGGCCTCGTCGAGCCGGGCGCTCGCGTCGGCGTTGGCGATCGGGTCCACGTCGCTGGCGTTCTCGGGCCACACGACGAGGTCGGGGCGGGCCGTCCGTCCGGCCTTCACGTCCGCGGCGAGTTGCAACGTGGCCTCGACGTGATTGTTGAGTACGGCCTCACGCTGGGCGTTGAAGTCCAGACCCAGCCGGGGCACGTTGCCCTGGATGACCGCGACCGTTACCGGGGTGACCGGGTCCCCTGCGGCCGCCGGCACCGCCAGCGGCACCCAGGCGAGCGCGATCGCCAGCCCCACCGGGAGCAGGGCGCCGCGCCCAAGACGCCCACCCGGGGCAGGCATCACGGCGAGAGCGGCCCATGCAATAAGCCCACCGATCGCCGCCACACCAAATGTGACGAGCGGAGCTCCCCCCAACTCGGCCAGGCGGAGCAGAGGCGATCCGCCCTGGCTGAACGCGAGCCGACCCCATGGGAAGCCGCCGAACGGCACGCGGTCGCGTAACGCCTCCTGGAGTACCCATAACGCCCCGGTCACGAGTGGCCAGCTCCACCGCCACCGGGACAAGACCGGGCTTACCACTGCCGAAAGGCCACCAAGCACAGCAAAGTACGCGCTTTCCCCTGCCGGCAGGATGAGCCAGACGTTGCCGACATAGCCGCCGGCCCACCCGAGCAGCGGAAGCAGCAACGAGATCCCGGTGACGAGGCCGAGCCCGGCACCGGTCCAGAAGCCTCGCCGGTACGTCGCCAGTCCTAGCAGGGCAACGCCGGCCGGGGCCATGAACCAGAGGTCGAAGGGCGGGAACGCGACGTACATGACCAACCCGGCGGCGATCGCCGCGGCGACTGACCATGCGCCGGCGAGCCTCCGCCTGCCGTGCCGGATCGGCTCCGCCTCGGCGGCGACCGGGCCGGTATCCCGCGACGTAGCGGGCCCGGCGAGCACGTCGTCGACCATGCCTGCAATCGTGCCCGACCGGACCCCGGTTCCAGGGCTCCGGCCAGTTAACGATTGCCGGGGCATTCGGATGAGACTCGTAGTGCCACGATCTTGCGGCGCGCGGGTGGGAAAGATTCACCGAGGGCAGCGGGGTGGGCGGGGATTTGCCGCGATGTTGTACGCCTTCGAACGTTTGGGGAAATTGCTACCCACAATCGGCGGCAAGATCGCCGTGAAGGTATCAGAAGCGTCGCCACGCGTCGCTTCTGGCGTTGGAACGGCGATCTTCGACCACTCATCCCGGGATGTGAGACGCAGACCACCTGTCACGGACGCTCCGGGACGTCGATCTCGCGGGTGCGCGGCTGAGGTCCAATCGGAAATGGCTCGGGGCGCGGCAAGAGCCGCGCCCCGTCTCCCAGGCCCTCCCTGGCTGGTGGCAGATGCGCACTTGCCGCCTTCGGACCGGCTTGGGGCGAACTGGCTGCTCACCACAGGTCGTTGTCTACTGGCCGCACCGTGCCCCCTGCCCGTGGCCCTGCTCCACCCATAGTGCGGGCCACGCCGCAGCGGCTGCCGGATCACGCCGGTCGCCCGCCCCCACCCGCTGGTCCTGGGTACGACCGGAGTCGTTGGCCAGCGGCAGTTGCACGAAGGCGCTCGGAAGCCACCCGCGGAAAGGACTCACTGACCGTACGCGGGCCAACCGGGTGCCTGTCAACGATCTCGCGGACGAAACTTGGCCCGGGGCGGCGTGTCGCACCGGCGTGTCCGGAGAGCGACCGGAGCCCCCGACACATTAGTGATCATCGTCACGCCAGATGAACCCGGCCTGGCATCGGCGGATCCTCCGAACGGTCACTGTCCATGAGCCGTACGGGCCAGGAGCGCGCGAGCCAGCTCGACTGCGATCGAATCGTGACGCGTGGCCATCAAGCCGATCGGCGCCAGGAGGTAGCTGGTGTCCACTATGGACTCTGACGCCCGCGGGACGACCCAGCCGCCGGCGTGGTCCTGGCGTACGCCGTCCAGGATCCAGGCCGAGTCGCTTGCGCACGCATGGCGCAGGACGCCCCCCGACCCGACCAGAACCCGCAACCGGCTGAGGTCCTTGGCTCCTGTACGGCGGCCGGCCACCGATTCGCCCCGGGCGTGCCGGCGCACCGCGACGATGGCGGCGAGCGCGGCCAGCCGGGCGTCGACGGCACGGCCCGCCGCGTCGTCCGGCAGGAACGATGGATTGGCGGCCAGGACGCCGGCCGCCTCGGCAAGCGTGCCGGCCTCGTCGGCGGGCAGCAGCCGCTCCACCACGGCGGCCGCGACGATGCCCGGCGCGTTCCATCGCACGCCCAGGTCCCCCTCGACGGTGCGGCTGTGCCATAGCGTGCCGGCGACATCCGCCGCCGGCGGATCGTCGGGGTCGGGGCTCAGCACCGAATAGACGTCTGTCGTTGCGCCGCCGATGTCGACGACGGCGAGGTCACCACCGAGTACCTGGCCGACCAGTTCGACGGCGGTCAGCACGATGTCCGGCGTCGCCCCCCGGACCAACGAGGCGAACCGGGGCCCGCGCGAGAGCCCCTTGCCGCCGATCACATGACTCAGGAAGACCTTACGAATGGCCTCCCGAGCGCGCCCGGGGTGCAGCACCCCGATGCGTGGCAGCACGTTATCGGTGCCGATGACCGGGGTGCCCCCCGCGGACAGGACCGCCGCGGCTTCGTTGCGGACATCGCTGTTTCCGGCCAGGACTACTGGAACGCGCGTGCGGGCGCCGGCGAGGCGGTTAGCGTTGTGACGCAACACGTCGATGTCGCCACCGTCCGTGCCGCCGACGAGGAGGATAACGTCGGGTCGGGCCTTTCGGAGGGCCTGAAGGCTTGCCTGATCGAGACGGCCGGCGGCGACGTGCACGACCCGGGCGCCGGCGGAGAGACCGACCCGATAGCCCGCCGCCGCGGTCACCAGCGACTCGTACCCCACGACGGCCAGGCGGAGCCCTCCTCCCGCGGACGAGCAGGCGTCAACCGAGTCGACCGTGGCATCACCCGCGGCCACCGAGATGGCCGCGTCGAGTCCGATGAGGACATCACTGTCCACAGTGGTGGAGTGCGATGCGGTCCCGAAGACGACAGCGTTGTCGAGGTCGATCGCGGCCACCTTCGTGTACGTCGACCCGATATCGGCGCAGATGGCGACCCGGGTCACCGCGGTGGTACGACGACGGTCCCGGTTGCGGTGACCGCGACGATCGGCGGGTCCAGCACCTCGGCGGCCGATTCCGAGCGGTCGGGCCGGCCGCGGCAGACCACCCGGCACTCGAACTCGATGGTCCGGCTGCGGGTGCCGGTCCTGACGATGCGCCCCTCGATCTCGAGGACGTCGCCGGCCCGAACGGGCGCCTTGAACTGAACGTCCGAATAGGACGCGAACAGGCCTTCGTCGGCGTCGGAGCGGATACACAGCTCGGTCGCAACATCGCCGAACAGGCCCAGCGCGTATGCCCCATCGACGAGGTTTCCGGCGTAATGGGCGTGCCCGTAGGGCACGTACCGGCGGTGTACGACGGTCAGGCTCGCGCGGCTCACGCGGCGACACTCCTTTGTGGACGCTGAGCCAGTTGGTGGACCAGGTAGCTCGCGACCTCGCGCGGTGTCGTGCCACGGCCGAAGATGCGGTCCACCCCGAGATCCGCCGTCGCCAGCTCGTCGAAGCGCGGACCCCCGACCACGAGGAGCGGCCGCTTGTCGGGCGGGAACGCCTCGCGGAAGGCGGCGGACATCTCACGCGTGTTGTGCAGATGGGCATCGCGTTGCGTCACGACCTGGCTCACCAGTACCGCGTCCGCCCGCTCGGCGCGGGACCGCTCGACGAGGTCGGGGACGCTGACCTGGGCACCGAGGTTGACCACCCTGAACTCGCGGTAGTACTCCAACCCCTTGTCCCCGGCGATGCCCTTGACATTGAGGATCGCGTCGATGCCCACCGTGTGCGCATCCGTTCCGATGCAGGCGCCGACGACGCCGAGCTTGCGCCGCAACCGCTGCCGGACCGCGGCGTTGATCTCTTTGGCTCCGAGCAGGGGGTAGTCCCGCTCGACCACCACGACCTGCTCCAGGTCCACGAGGTGATGCACCCGCCCGTATACGATGAAGAAGGTGAATCCCTCGCCCATCTGCTTGGCGTGCACCACCATCGCAGGGTCCAGGCCCATCTTGGCGGCCAGCTGCATCGCCGCACCCTCGGCCCGCTTGTCGTGCGGAACCGGCAACGTGAAGCTCACCTGCACCATGCCGTCACCGGTCGTGTCGCCATACGGGCGGACAATGGTCTTGCTCATGCCGGCGTCCCGACGAACTTGGCCGGCGGTGACTCAAGGATGTCCGCTGCCGGGTTGTAGTAGTCCTCCTCGTGCCTGGCGACCCCGTCGAGGCCCTTGCCACCGGTGGCCGGGCGCTTCATGATCCCGAAGGTGCCGTCCGCGATGGCGTTGAGCATGCCGCCGCCGGCATGCCGGCGGGCATCGGGCTCTGTGTCGACGATCCGCTCCAGCAACTCCACCGCCTCGTCGAGGACCGTTGCGGCCCGGCACTGGATGAACCCGCCGGGGGCGGGCACGAAGTCCTCGTGCAGTCCGCCCGCGGCGCCGAGGACGTACTTCACGTTCTGCAGGGCGATATCGCGGTCCGAGAGCCACGGTGTGACGACGGCTTCGGTCATCATGCCGACGAGCAGGATGCCTTGACCGGTGAGCGTGCCGGCGAGGTTGAAGAAGCCGTCGAGCAGGTTGCCGCGGAACACGTCGCCGGTCATGTGCTTGGTCGGCGGCATCCACTTGAGCGGGGCGTCCGGGAAGAGCTCCCGGGCCAGCAGTGCGTGCGCGAGCTCCAGCCGGAACGACTCCGGCAGGTCAGGGTTGATCTCGAAGGCGTGGCCGAGGCCGAGCTGCCAGTCGGCAAGGCCCGCCTCGTGGGCGAAGTACTCGTTGAGCAGTTGGGAGACAGTGACTGTGTGGGCCGCTTCGACAGCGTCCGCCGTGGTGAGGTAATTGTCCTCGCCAGTGTTGATGATGATGCCGGCGCGGGCGTGGATCTGGCGGGAGAAGCGTTGGTCGACGAATGTCCGAATAGGATTGATGTCGCGGAACAGGATGCCGTACATGGAGTCGTTGAGCATCATGTCGAGCCGTTCAAGCCCCGCCAGCGTGGCGATCTCGGGCATGCACAGCCCGGACGCGTAGTTGGTCAGCCGGACGTAGCGGCCTAGCTCCTTGGACGACTCGTCGAGCGCCGCCCGCATCAGCCGGAAGTTCTCCTGCGTCGCGTACGTGCCGGCGAAGCCTTCGCGGGTGGGACCCTCGGGCACGTAGTCCAGAAGGGACTGACCGGTCGAGCGGATGACCGCGATGACGTCGGCGCCCGCGCGGGCGGCCGCCTGCGCCTGAGGGATGTCCTCGTAGATGTCCCCGGTCGCCACGATCAGGTAGATCCACGGTCGCTGCTTCGGATCGCCATGGCGGCGGATGAGCCGGTTGCGTTCGGCCCGTCGCCGGTCGATGCGGCGGATTCCGGCGGCGACGGCCCGCCGCGACGCGCGCTCGGCCGACGTGGCGGCGCGCCCGGTCGGTAGTCCGAAGTGGACCGACCCGGCGGCGGCTTTTTGTGCCAGGAGCGTGACGTCGTCAAGACCCTCGCGGGCCATCGCGTCCCAGACCGGCCGGGCGACGCCGTGGCCGAGCCCCACGTCGGCGACGACGGCGTCGACCAACCGGTTCACCCATGGGATTCCGTCCGGGTCGGCGCCGCTGACCCCGGCGAGGCGAAGCACGGCCCGCTCCACCGCGACCGTGGTATGGCTGCGCGCCAGCTCGACGACGGGGCGCCCGGCTTCGGCGGCCAGCGCCCGGGCGCGGCGTACGGTGTCTGGGTTCAGGTTCAGTCGCGTCATTCCGGCTCGCCTCCGCGCTCGCTCACGATGCCACCTCGTGGATCGTGGTTCCGCGCAACACCGTACGACGGCACACCGGGAGGACTGACTCGGCCGCCAGCACCGGCAGTCCACTCGGCGCGAGACCGTCCGGTGTGGACCATACCGCGAAGGAGGCCGGCGCTCCGGGCGCGAGCGCGCCCTCGCCGTCGCGGCGCGCCGCGCGCCAGCCGCCGCGGGTATGGGCGGCGAAGGCGGCCCGGTCGGTCATCCGGTACGCCCGGTTGTGGTGGCGCATTGCGGCGCGGACACTTCCCCATGGATCCAGCGGCGTCACTGGTGAATCGGAGCCGAAGGCCAACGCGACACCGACCCCGTGCATCGCGCCCATCGGATTGGACTCCATCGAACGGGCGAGGCCCAGCCGTTGCTCGTACATCTGCCCGGCGCCGCCCCAGAGCCGGTCGAACGCGGGCTGCATGCTGGCGACCACCCCGAACTCAACCAGGCCGCCGATGATGGCTCTATCAGCGATCTCCACATGCTCGATCCGGTGCCTCCCGGCGCGCAGCGCCTCGATACCCACCACAGTGGACGCTGCCCGGAAGCCGGCCAGCACGGTGGCGATCGCTCGGTCGCCGATGGCGTGGAACCCGCCCTGTACGCCAACCCGGGTGCAGTCGACCAGATGCGCGGCGACCTGCTCCTCGGTCACGTACCCGTGGCCCGCGCCCGGTCCGTCGAGGTACGGCTCGCTCACATGGGCTGTACGGGATCCTAGAGCTCCGTCGGCGTAGAGATCGCCACCGGCCCCGATCGCACCCATCTCCTTCGCCTTGCCCGCGCCCATCAGTTCGCCCCAGTACCCGTACACCTCGGGCAGTCGGTTCGCGACGCCGGCGAGCGCGAGCACACCGGTGAAGTCGGCCTCGTCGGAGGTACCCGGCCCGCCGCATTCGTGAACCGCGGCGATGCCGAGACTCGCCGCCCGGGCCAGAGCGCAGCGCTGGGCCTCGCGTCGCTGGGCCGCGCCCAGGGAGCCCAGCGCGATGGCGCGGACGATGTGGTGTGCGTCGCGGCGCAGCCACCCCGACTCGTCGAAACCCGGCGCCGCGACCACGTCCGGCGACCCGGCGGCGATGAGCGCGGTCGAGCAGATTGCGGAGTGGACGGACGCCTGGGCCAGGTAGACCTGGCGGCCACCGCCGGCCCGATCGAGCTCGTCGGCGGTGGGCAGCCGCTGATCGGCCCAGGTCGACTCGTCCCAGCCGTGACCGAGTACGACGGCGGTCGGCGACAGGTCTGCGGCGAACGCGGCCACCGCGTCGAGCGCCTGCCGCGCTGACCGGACAGCGCTCAGATCGAGCCCGGACAGCATGATTCCGGTGTCGGTCGCGTGCACGTGGGCGTCGACGAACGCCGGCGTCACCAGCCCGCCGTCCAGCTCGACGACAACGTCGGCCGCGGGCGCGTCGGCCCCCGCGCCCAGCCAAGCGATCCGCCCGTCTGTCACGAGAAGCGCGGTGGCCGCGGGATCGGCCGAGTTGTAGACGCGTCCGCCGCGGTACAGGGTCGATATCATGCGCCCATCTTCCCGGGTTCCCGCCGGATCTCTCGGCCGCCGTCCACGTGCGCGAGGCGGTGTGCAAAGAGTTTGCGTACCTGAGGATGGGCGCGCACCAGGTCGAGGGCGAACGTCGCGTGGCCGGGCACGTACCCGTTGCCGATGAGCATGGTGACGTCGGCGGCGAGCCCTTCCGCGCCGAGCGCCGCGGCGGCGAACGACGTGGCCATGCTGAAGAAGATGACGGTGCCCCCGTCGGCGGTGGCGAGGATCGCACCGTGTTCGCAGCCCGGCACGTCGACGCAGACGACCGTCACCGCGGCTGGACCGTCGAGGGCGCCGTTCACCGCGTCAGCCAGCGCCACCGGATCCCGCGCGTCGGCGAGCACGACATGGTCGGCCAGGCCGGACGCCACGAGCCGGGTCCGCTCGTTCTCGACGGGAACCACCCCGACCGTACGGGCGCCCGCGCGTCGGGCGGCGGCGAGGGCGAGCGAGCCGGACTTGCCCGCGCCGCCGATCACGGCGACCGTCTTCGCGTCGTCGCGGCGCACCACCCGGTCGGTGAGGGCGGCGGCACCGCAGACGTCGAGGACGGCGAGGGCGAGTTCGGGGTCGAGGTCGTCGGGCAGCACGGCGGCGATCGAGCGCGCGAAGAGGATGGCGTGTCCTTGCGCCGGAACCTGTTCCGATCGACCGTCCCAATTGGATAGTCCGTCGGTGATGACGAGTGGGGTCAGCGTCAGTGAGACCAGCGTGGCGACGCGGTCGCCCTTCGACAGGCCGAGCGGCGAGCGCGGCCCGACCTCGTCGACCGTACCGATGAGCATGCCGCCCGAGCCGGTGACCGGATTCTGCATCTTGCCCCGGCTCGCGATGATCTCCAGTACCTCGGCCCGGACCGCGTCGCCGTCGCCACCGTGTTTCGTCGCGAGCTGGCGGAAGCTCGCCGCGTCAAGATTGAGTCGCGCGACGGCGAGGCGCACCTCGTCCGGGGCGATGGTGGGTGAGGTGTCGAGCCGCTCGGCCGCCTGGGGAAGGACCCCGCGGGGCGAGACCACGCGGTGAAGGCCGACCGGCGATGATTCGGGCATAAGCCCATCTTCCCGACCGATCACCGACGCGCCTCCCTCGTGTGCAGTAAATTCTCCGGCAGAATAGTTTGTTGACGGGATTTTTTCCACTAGCGTAGAGCGACCCCGCTCCCGGAAGGATTGTTGATGACGCTCGAGCAGCCGTACGAGTACCGCCGTCGAGAACTGGTCGAGCCCGACTGGACGCGGCTGCCGGGCTGGCGAGGGGTCACCCGCGAGCAGTGGGAATCGGCCCAGTGGCAGCGCGTCAACTGTGTCAAGAACCTGCGGCAGCTGCGTACCGTCCTCGGCGATCTGGTCGGGGAGGCCTTCTACGCCGATCTCGAGCAGGACCAGGCGAACTTCGCCACCATGTCGATGCTGCTCCCGCCGCAGATGCTCAACACCATGGTGCCGAACGGCGCCGACGACTGGACGGCGGCCTTCTACGCCGACCCGATCCGGCGGTACATGCTCCCGGTCGCCTCGGACCGGCGCACCGATTGGCCCTCGCATCCGTACGCCACCCGGGATTCGTTGCACGAGCATGACATGTGGGTGGCCGAAGGTCTGACCCACCGGTACCCGACGAAGGTACTGGCCGAGCTGCTCTCGACCTGCCCGCAGTACTGCGGCCACTGCACCCGGATGGACCTGGTCGGCAACTCGACCCCACAGATCGACAAGCTGAAACTCACGCTCAAACCGGTCGACCGCTACGACGCGCAGATTGGGTACCTGAAGGCGCACCCGGGCGTCCGCGATGTCGTGGTCTCCGGTGGCGACGTGGCGAACATCCCGTGGCGCAACCTCGAGGCGTACCTGATGCGCCTGCTCGACATCGAGACCATCCGCGACATCCGCCTGGCCACCAAGGCGCTGGCCGGCCTGCCCCAGCACTGGCTCGCCCCCGACGTGGTCGAGGGGGTGGAACGGGTTGCCCGTACTGCCGCGCGGCGCGGGGTGAACCTCGCCATCCACACCCACGTCAACCACGCCCAGTCGGTTACCCCGCTGGTGGCCCGCGCCGCGAAGACCGCGCTCGATGTGGGCGTCCGCGACGTCCGCAACCAGGGCGTCCTCATGCGCGGCGTCAACGCCACCACGGCCGACCTGCTCGACCTGTGCTTTGCGTTGCAGGGCGAGGCCGGCATCCTGCCGTACTACTTCTACATGTGCGACATGATCCCCAACGCCGAGCACTGGCGGGTCTCGGTCGGCCACGCGCAGACCCTGCAGCACGACATCATGGGCTACCTCCCCGGGTACGCCACGCCGAGGATCGTGTGTGATGTCCCGTTTGTGGGCAAGCGTTGGGTGCATATGGTCACCGAGTACGACCGGGAGAACGGCGTCTCGTACTGGACCAAGAACTACCGAACGTCCATTGAGGACACTACCGCCGACGACGTGCTGGCGCACCGCTACCCGTACTACGACCCGATCGACACACTTCCAGAGAGCGGTCAACGGTGGTGGCGCAAGAAGATCGCGGCCGAGGCCGCCGCCTGAGATCTGAGGCCGGGCTCAGGTCTCAGGTCGGGCCGACCGTCACGGCGGCGCCGACCGCCTCGAGGCGGGACGCGAACTCGTATGCCTTGTCGGCGGCCACGCCGGTGACCAGGTCGGTCGGATACCGCCGGGTCAGCCGGTCCGCATCGCCGAGCCCGATGCCGAGGGTGCAGCGAACCACGTTGACCACGCGGACGTGATGGCGGCCGGGAGTGCACAGCGTCACGCGGTGCCGTCCCGGAAACTCGGCGAAGGGGATGCGGTCCGGGCCGTGTACCTGGTGCGGGAAGACGACCATGAGCCACCACACGATCGGGATGAGCACCACCGCGGGCAGCTCAAGCCACCACGTACCCGTCCGGGAGCTGGCGTACGCGACGGCGGCGATCACCACGATCGCGGCGCCGATCCGGATCGGCCTGGGTACCAGCTCGGCTATGGGCACGTGGCCGAGCGTACGCCATGGGTCATGACTGGCAGTCGGGGTTGTTGGTCGGTTCGCCGTACTTGACAACGGTCAGCTCGACGTGGGTGGTCAGGCTCGGCCGGGTTCCCGGCTTGACCGACTGCGCGGTCACGACCCAGTTGCGGTCGAAAATCGCGGTGCGACCCCGGCCGGTCCCGTCCTTCGACGTGAGCACGAAGAACCCGGCGCCACGCAGAGCATTCTGGGCGTCCTGGAGGTTGGCGCAGACCACATCCGGAACCGTCCCGAACGGCGTGCTCTGCGGACTGTGCGCATCGGTCGGCTTGCGGACCTTGAGAATGATCTCGGTGCGCGGGTCAACCGGCGTGTCGGCGGCCGGGCTCTGCACCTCGACGATCCAGTTCGAGTCGTTCAGCACGATCCGGTTCTTGCCGGTGGCATCCTGGGCGTGGACGTTGGACAGGCCGACGGCGGACAGCTTTGCCTTCGCCTGGGACAGCCGATCACCGACGACCGCGGGGATCGTGACATCCCCGTCGGGAACAGTGTGCGGCCGCGTCGTCGAGGTCTGGGGAGAACCTGTCATCGTCGTCTGCTGCGCAACGTTGCTGGTCTTCCTGGTGAGACCCGACACCACGGAATAGCTGACGAAGGCGAGAAGCAAAGCCGCGACTGCTCCCCACCACACCCGCTTGTCCCGCAACACCATGGCCAGGCCCTTCGTCCGCGGTCGATCCGAGGGTAGCGGAGTCACGCACGCCCGTCCCGGTCGGCCGGGAACGGGGTTGTGCCGCGGTCGGGCGGCCGCGGTCGCGAGAATGTCCCGATGAGCGTTGTCGTTCTGATCCGCCATGGCGAAACGGAGTGGAGCGCATCCGGCCGGCACACGTCGACCACCGACGTGGACCTGACCGTACGAGGCGAGCGGCAGGCACTCGAGCTCACCGACCGGCTGGCCGGCTACCACTTCGCCACGGTGCTCAGCAGCCCGCGCCGGCGGGCCCTGCGAACCGCCGAGCTGGCCGGCATTCCGGTGACCGAGGTCGACGACGACCTCGCCGAGTGGAACTACGGCGCTTACGAGGGGATCACCACCAAAGAGATCCGGGCCGAGCGGCCCGACTGGTCACTGTGGACAGACGGGGCTCCGGACGGCGAGTCGCCGGAACAGGTACGGGTCCGCGCCGACCGCCTGCTAGCCCGAGTTCGGGTGGCGTTGGACGACGGCGATGTCGCGATCACCGCGCACGGCCACATCCTGCGCGTGATCGGCGCCCGGTGGATCGGTCTTCCGGTCGGGGCCGGCGGGCTGATCGCCCTGGACACGGCGAGCATCTCGGTGCTGGGCTTCGAGCACGGCCAGCCGGTCCTCTCGCACTGGAACCTCACCTGACGTACGGGCGTGCGTGAAAACAGGGGCACCCTGTTGACGTTTCCCCGCAAGTAGGGTGCCCCTATTGGCGGGGCGGGGGTTCCGCGACCTTCGGCGGGCGGCCCTCGTACGGGGTCGAGAGCACGATGGTGGTACGAGTCGTGACGTTTGCGGCCGCGCGGATCTCCTGCAGCAGCCGTTCCAGGTCGGCCGGACTCGCCACCCGTACCAGGAGCAGGTAATGGTCTTCACCCGCAACCGAATAGCAGGCCTCGATCTCGGTGAGGTGGCCCAGTCGATCGGGTGCGTCGTCGGGCTGGGACGGGTCGAGCGGCCGGATCGCCACAAACGCGGTGAGCGGCAGATCCAGCGCGGTGTAGTCGACCCGGGCCGAGTACCCCTTCAGCACCCCACGCTGCTCCAACCGGCGTACCCGCTGATGCGCGGCCGAGACCGACAGTCCGACCTTGTCGGCGAGGTCCGTGTAGGACAGTCGTCCGTCGGTGGTGAGCGCGCCGACGATCGCCCGGTCGATCTCCTCCACGCGACGACCGTACACGGGAAGGCAACGGGATCAGCGGGTGAGCGCGCGGGCGATCACCATGCGCTGGATCTGGTTGGTCCCCTCCACGATCTGCATCGCCTTCGCTTCGCGTAGGTACCGTTCGACCGGGTGGTCAGCGACGTACCCGTATCCGCCGAGGACCTGGACCGCGTCCGTGGCGACCCGCATCGCGGTGTCCGACGCGAAGAGCTTGGCCTGCGCCGCGACCGTGCCGAAGGGTCGGCCGGAGTCGCGCAGCCGGGCCGCATGCACCGTGAGCGAGCGGGCCGCGGCGACCTGGGTCGCCATGTCGGCCAGCATGAAGCCCAGTCCCTGGAACTCCGCGATCGGCCGGCCGAACTGCTCACGTTCGCGGGCGTACCCCACGGCGTAGTCCAGCGCAGCCTGGGCGAGCCCCACCGAGCAGGCGGCGATGCCGAGCCGCCCCGAGTCGAGAGCGCTCATGGCCAGGCGGAACCCGTCCCCCTCCTCGCCCATGAGCCGATCGACCGGCACCCGCGCGCCGTCGAAGGCGATCTGCGCAACCGGCGAGGAGCGCAGACCCATGGTCTTCTCGCGGGCCTGCACCACGATCCCCCGTGTGGCGGCATCCGCGAGGATGCAGGAGATCCCGCCGGCGCCCGGTCCGCCGGTACGGCAGAACACGTTGTAGAAATCCGCTGCGCCCGCATGTGTGACCCACGCCTTGGTACCGGTGATCACGTACTCGTCGCCATCGCGAACGGCCCTGGTGGTCAGGGACGCCGCGTCGGAGCCGCCTTGCGGCTCGGAGAGGCAGTAGGCGCCGAGCAGCTCGCCGCCGACCAGGTCCGGCAGGAAGCGCTTGCGCTGAGCGTCCGAGCCGGCGGTGGCGACCGGATAGCAGGCCAGCATATGAACCGAGACGGCCTCGGCCACCGCCACCCAGCGGGCGGCCAGCTCCTCGAGCACCTGCACGTACACCAGGTAAGGCTGGCCGCCACCGCCGTACTCCTGCGGATACGGCAGGCCGAGCAGTCCCGACCGACCGAGCGTCCGAAGCACCTCGCGGGGAAACACGCCCCGCGCCTCGAAGTCGGCCGCGCGCGGGCCCAGCTCGGCGTCGGCGAGTTCGCGGGTCAGGGCGAGCAGTTCGACCGCATCCTCGTCGGGGAGAAAACGTTCGACGCTCACCCCGTCAGCTTAACGGTCGTTTGGGTACGGGTGTGACACGCTGTGGTCCGTGGACCGACCACTCCTGCTCGTCGACTCGGCCAGCCTCTACTTCCGGGCGTACTTCGGCGTTCCCGAATCGGCGGCCCGTTCCCCAGACGGCCGGCCGGTCAACGCCGTGCGCGGATTCCTGGACATGGTGGCGACGCTGATCCGTGGCCGTCGGCCCGACCGACTGGTCTGCGCGCTGGACGAGGATTGGCGTCCGGCCTGGCGGGTGGCGCTGATCGACTCGTACAAGAAGCATCGGCTGGCCGGCGGCGGTGCCGAGATCGTCCCCGAGAACCTCGTCCCGCAGGTCCCGATGATCATGGAGATCCTCGACGCGTTCGGGATCGCGGCCGTCGGGACCAAAGGGTATGAGGCCGACGACGTGATCGGTACGTTGGCCGCCCGCGAGCCGGGCCCGATCGAGGTGGCGACCGGCGACCGCGACCTGTTTCAGGTGATCGACGACGGCCGCGGCGTTCGGGTTCTCTTCTGCGGCAAAGGGGTGGCAAATCTGGAGGTGTTCGACGACCACGCTGTACGGGCCAGGTACGGTGTCCCGGCCGCCGGCTACGCCGACCTAGCCGCCCTACGTGGTGATCCCAGCGACGGCCTGCCCGGCGTCCCCGGCGTGGGCCAGAAGACGGCGGCTCGCATCGTCGACCGGTACGGCAGCCTCGACGCGATCCTGGCCGCGCTGGCCGATCCCGACGCGGGCTTCGCACCTGGTCTGCGGACAAAGCTGCTCGCGGCAGCGGATTACCTGGGGGTCGCCCCGACCGTGGTCCGGGTGGCGACCGATCTTCCGATCCCCGACCTCGACTGGACGCTACCGGCGGTCCCGCGCGATCCGGACCGGCTGCTGGAACTGGCCGGACGCTTCGGAGTCGCTGGAGCCGTCCGCCGGCTCGTCGACGCCGCTGCTTCCGTCTGATCGCAAACAAAGACCCGCCCTTGATCGGGGTCGACCGAACGATCGCGGCCCCGCGGGGGAATTCATGTTCGGGGAAGCCACCGACCATGTGTTCGTCGGGAGCTCGGGTCAGTGGTGTCGGTTGACGAACGCGGCGGCGGACGCGCCTCGTGCCTCGGCGTTGCGGGTCACCGCCTCCTGGTGCGGCATGCGTGGGTCATGCGATCCGCCGGCGATCAACACCGTCCGGTCGGCGTCGGCGTCGATGCCGGACCGGCTGAGCAGCGCGAAGAGCAGGGTTGCGATGGCGGCGACGACGAAGACGACGATCGGCCCGAGGAACGTGAGTGGACGCAGGCCGGCGATGGGCCTGAACGTGAAGTCGGAGACCTTCAACGCGTACATGGCCGTGTAGTGCATGCCGTTCACGGCGATACCCATGATCAGCGCGGCGATGCCGATCGCTACCGGCCGGTTGAGGGTCACCGTGAACCACAGGGCGACGGTCGCCGCGACGACGGCGATGGCGATGGAGAGGCCGACGATCTTCGGGTCGTAGCTGACGCGCGCGGGCATCTCCATCGCGGCCATTCCGGTGTAGTGCATCGCCGCGACACCCAGCCCGGTGAAGGTGCCGGCCGTTATGATCTTGATTGCGCTGGGTCGACCGTAGCCCACGATCATCAGCCCGATCGCCACGACCACGATGGCGGTCAACAGGCTCGCGAGGGTCAGCGTCGGGTCGTACCGGATCGTCTGGTCCTCAACACTGAAGCCGATCATCGCCATGAAGTGCATGACCCAGATACCGGTGCCGCCCAGTGCCCAGGCCGCGAGCAGCAGCCACCGCGCCCGCCGTCCACCGTCGGCGATGCGCCGGGCCCGGGCGGTACAGGTCAGAGCGAGAAGTGACCCGAGAACGGAGAGTGTGTAGGACAGCGCCGGGGTAATCGCGCCGTACGTAAAGTGATCGACTTGCACGAATACGCCTTTCCAGGCAGCGGCGACACCGGACGGTAACGTTCCGGATATTATCCAGAGCCCGCCCGAACGCAAGGTGCTGATTGCCGTCGTGCGCCATCTGTGCAGGCGAAACAGCCGATGTAACGACCCAGTGACTGTCGGTTCGCCGCCGGGCTGGAGTGAAGCACCTCGGCTGCCGGTTCGCAGCCTCGGCGGAGGAAAGCACCTCGGCTGTCAGCTCATAGCTGTGTACGCGAGTACGCCCCGGTGGACGGCGTCCATCGCCAGCCGCGCGACGGACGCCACCGAGGGCCGGGCGGCGTCGCGGCCGACGGCCACCGGCGCTGCCTCCGCGATCTGGCCGAGCAGATCGACCACCTGGCGGGCCCACCGGACGAAGTCGCCGGCCGGCATCTCCGCCTCCGCCGCGCTGGCCAGGACTTTCGCCAGGCTCTCCCCGCGGGCCCACCGATAGATCGGCCAGACGAATCCGAGATCCGGAGCTCGCGTCAACTGCAGCCGGTGCGCCGCCTCGGCCGACTCCAGATCGGCCCAGATCGCCAGGGTGGCGTTGATCGCGTCGTCGACGGGTCCTCGCGGCACCGAGATACGCTCGTCGCTCTCCCGCCTAGCCTCGTAGACCACGATCGAGACCGCGGCGGCCAGTTCAGCCGGGCCGAGCCCCTCCCACACGC
>JBKPDY010000041.1:0-14744 GCA_046728155.1 Actinomycetota bacterium | reverse complement strand
AACAGCAGCTCGTCGTGCGCGGGTGGGTCCGACTCGGGCACCTGTTGGGCCAGCAGCTCAGGGACCCGCAGGTATGTGCCGTACGTCAGCAGGCCACCCTGTTCACCGAACGATGTGTCGTCGGTCATGTCGCCTCGCCTCCCCGCTCTCCGCCGCTGCCATCCCAGGAGACGCATGACGGCCCTGCGATGCTGGCTCGCTGTCGGCTCGGTAAGGTCGCCTCGCCTCCGCGCTCGCTCCGCACCTTCCACCCCGCGAAGACGCTCCGCTTCGCTCCGCGTCTCCGCGGGGGCCCGGGAAAGGCCTGACGGCCCTGCGATGCTCACTCGCTGTCGGCTCGGTCACGTCCTCACGCTATCGCGCGGTGTTTCCTCGGCCGAGGTGGACGTCGTCGAGCTCCTCCGGTGAGTCACCGTTGAGCCCGTCCAGACCCTCCACTGTGGATAACTGCGTTGGCCTCCAGATGCTCGCGGTGGAGACCGACTCGGCCAACTCGGCCGGATCGTACGGGCGGATGTCGAGTCGGTCCATGGTTTCCCATAGCGTCGCCAGGGCTGCGTCGGGGTCGTACCCGAACTCGCTCTCGCGTACCCGCCAGAATCGCCAGCCGGCCCGCTTCAACTCCCGCTCGCGGTCGAGGTCCGCCTCACGCTGGGCCTCGCTTCCGGGCCACTCCTGGCCGTCGCAGCCGACCGCGAGGCGGCCCCGCGCACCGGTTACGACGAGGTCGATGCGCCGCCCGTTCACCTCGACGCCGGGGGTCACGTGGAACCCCCGCTCTCGTATCCGCAGGAAGACCCGCTGGTCGAAGAGCGCCTTGAACTGCGGGTGCGGTTCGTCCGCAGACACATCATCGGGCAGTGTGTCCGCGAGCGCCGGTGGCGGATTGAGCACATAGGACAGTAGCGAGGCGCGCAGGTCGGTCACGGTCAGAGATTCCGGACCGATGCAGTGGTAGAGCCACAGCTGATCCTTTGCCCGCGAGGCGGCGACGTTGTAGCGCCGCTGCCACTCGGTTCCGGTGACCGCGGCCCTCTTCTCGGCGATCACGAGCGAGATGAAGACGACATCGCGCTCGTCGCCCTGGAAGTCCGGTGGCGTACCGACCCGCAGCCGCCGCCGTTGCCACTCCTTCGGCTCGATCCGTTCGAGCAGCATCTGGTGGATCAGCTGCACCTGGCCGGTTCCCTGCAGTACGACCACGCCGAACGTCCGGCCCTGGTACGCCGGATCGCCCGCGCACCGCTCGATCTGCGACACGATCGCCTCGGCCTCCACCGGATTGCGCAGCCGCGTCGAGCTCCCTTCCGTCGTGGCCCCCTGCACCCGTACGGCACGCAACGGGGGCAGCCGGTCACCACCGAACTGGCGTAGCGGCACGAGCGGCTCGTCGGCGTAGAACTGCCGGGACGAATACTCAATGATCTCGGGCATGCAGCGGAAGTGCTCGCGCAGCGGGATCACGGCACCGAACCTGGTCCGCAGCAGGTCGAACAGGCTCGACTTGGGCGTGTACGCGTCGCGCAGGTACGGCGGCAGCTCGGGCAGGTACGACGAGAGCTTGGCGAAGATGGGCTCCAGCTCTCCCAGGCGTACCTGCGATGGCGCGCACTGCTTGTCATCGCCGACCACGATCACCCGCGGCGCCAGCCAGAGCAGGAACAGGTCTTCCAGACTCGCCTGGCTCGCCTCGTCGACAATGACGACGTCGAACGAGTCCCGCACCGGCGCCAGTGTCTCGAGCACGACATCCAACGGCATGATCCACGCCGGGACGGCATCACGCGCCTGGCCCATCGCTTCCCGCGCCAGTCCGCGGAACCGACCGGCATACCGGCCGGTGCCCTTCCCGACCGCCCGCATGTGCTGCTCGTAGGCCTGCAAGGCCTGTGCCTGCGATGCGGTCATCCGGCGCAGACAGTGGCCCCACGCCTGCAGGGCGGCGAGCTGAGCGGTCTCCTGCCGCAGCCGGGCGATCGTGTCCGAGAGCTCCGCCTCAAGTTGCTGCTCACGCCCCGGCTGGCGCTGGTGGACGAAGTACGTGTTGGCCCTCCCCCAGGCCCAGGCACCGTCCCAATCGGAGAGTCGCGCCGGCCAGGTGTCATCGCCGGCGGAGTCCTCCATCAACGCGGCCAGACCCGGATGCGCCACCCGGACCCGCTCCAGCAGTTCGTCACAGGCGAGCTGCTCGGCCAGTTCCCGACCGGCCTCGGCGAGATCGACGAGAGCCGACGCGTACGCGTCGGCGTCCCGGGCGAGGACGGCGGCCGCCGCGCGGCCGAGTTCGGGCGGCGCATACGGCCCGCCCGCATCGATACGGAGCCGCTCGGCGGTAGCGGTGAGGATGCCGGTGGCTTCCTCCGCGTCGACCCGCAGTCGCGCCGCATCGAGCGCGTCGACGAGATTCTGCCAGCCCTCGAGGTCGCCGAGCGGCAGGTACGAGCGGACGGCGGTGAGGGTGCGGCGGATCTCTGCGATCGCTGCGAGCAGGTCGCGGACCAGACCCAGCCGGCGGTAGGCGTCGACGACCCGGGCGATCGACTGCTGGACCGGCTCGCTCGGCGAGCCGGCCACGGTGACACCGAGCATCGCCCACCCGCGGCTGATTGTCTCCACGCAGGCCTGCGCCTCGAGGGCCGCGGCCACGAGCGAGACCTGCTCGGCCGTTGTGATGGAAACACCGTCCACAGTAGAGACATCGAGCACCGGCTCGGCGCGACGTTGCTCGGCCGACTTGAACACACCGGTACGCAGCTTGCCACCCTCGTCGAGGTGGTCGCGAAGTGGCCGCACCGTTTCAAGCCGGGTGGTGGCCGACCCGGGGGCGTCGCCGATGAGTACCTGGCGGAAGCCGAGTGTCCTGACCGCCCGCTCGGCCGCCTCGACCTGGCTTCGGCTCGCCTCGAGCTGCGTCCACAGTGTCGTGTTGCGTTGGGCGAGAGCATCGGTGATGGCGGTCACCGCCCAGTCGGACGGCGGCCACTTCGTCACGTCCGTCTCGAGTCCCAGCTGGGCGGCGAGGTGCCTGGCCACGTCGACCTGCTCCTGGAGTCCGCGAAGCACGGTCGCGTCGCAGCCGTCGAGCTGGCGGGAGACCTCGGTCGAACCGCGGGCCGCGGCGTCCAGGGCAGACTGCTCAGCCGCGATCATCGTGCGGACGTCGGCGCCGCTGGGGTACACCGCTATGTCGACCTGTGCTTGATGTACCCGCGCGGCGCGCTCGGGCGTGCCCTCCTCCAGGAGGCGGACGAGCTCGCCCGCCTCCGCCGCGGTGAGCGGGGTGTCGACCGAACCGGTCGGCGTCGGGAACGGCATCCATCCGAAGCGCGCCGCGCCCGCCCGCAGGCGTCGCGCGATCTCGGCCAGGGTGCCGGAGTAGCCCGGCGCCACATCGTCGTGCACGTACGTCTCGGACTCCCGCAACGCACGCACCTGGTCGGTGAGACTGTCCACCTTGGACATGAGCTCGAGCCGTCGCTGGACCGAGCGGGTCACCCCCTCGTCGTGGGCGACCGCGTCGAAGCCCGAATGGCGGTTCGACATCGCCTTGACGCTGCGCTCCAGTTCAGCCGATCCGCTACGTTCGAGATCGGTCACGGACACGCAGAGCTTCGCCACCTCGGCGGGGAGCATGTCGCGCAGCACCCGCAATGCCTGCGCCTTCTGACTCGTCACCAGGACCCTTTGCCCCTGCGCCAGCAGTGCCGAGACGAGGTTCGCGATGGTGTGGGTCTTGCCCGTGCCGGGCGGTCCCTGGACCACCACGCCGTTGTTGACCCGTAGCCGTTCCATGATCCTCAGCTGCTCCGGGTTGGCCGGCAAGGGAAAGAGCGGATCGGAGCCGAGCAGCTCTCCAGAGGCGGCACCCTCTTCCGCCAGCCAGGCGAGCCGTTCGCCCGCCTCCATCGCGACCACGAGCTGGGCCAGACCCAGCGGCGCCTGTGCCGCCGGCCCGTGCAGCGCGCGGAGCATCGCGTCGTAGTACCCGATCAGACTCGCGCGTTCACGCCGCCGCACGACGACCGCCGGAGCCAGGCGCATCTCGGCACTCGCCCGGACCACGGGCATCGGGGCATTCGCGACAATGAAAGGGGTCTCGACGTCGAGGGCCCGCTGCGCCCAGGCCATGGCCAGCGGTTCACAGTCGACGAGCGGCGCGCTCACCGCGCCGTCGCGGATCTGGTCGTGCACGTTCTCGACCCGGAAAGCGTCGTAGCCAGGCTCACCGTCGAGCAGTTCGCGGTCCTGAACCCGTGTGTGCGCCTCGGGGTCGACGATGACCCGCACCTCGTCGCTCTCCCCGTCCACGATGGCGAGCAGGCGGGTCACGAAGATGTGATTGCGCACGTCGGTGCCCGCGGCCGTACGCCACGCCAGCAATCCCGTGCCGAGGACAAGCTCGTACTGATCCTCCTGCTGTGTGGTCAGATGTGCGGCGCTGGCCAGCGCGGAATACCACCGCCGGAAGGGCGCCGCCTTCCGGTCCCGAGCCGCCCACGCGTTCCACAGCGGAAGCCACGCCTCGAATGCCCGTCCCACGTCCGGCGCCTCATCGAGCGGGAGAACCTGGGCGGTCATCCCTCTTGTGCCATCGGGCTGGTCGACCACGACCCAGGCCGGGCCGCGATCCCGCAGAACCGGCGAGGGGTTCGACGAGTCGGCCAGAGCCGCGCGGTCGAGCCAGTTCGTCAACGCGGCTGGCGGCTCCGGCGGCGCCTCGGCCCTGATCCGCGGGACGGCGAAGAGGATCTCGCCCGGTCCAGCCTCCGCGTCTACGACCACCTCGGCCGGCAGGTCGTCGAGCCACAGCACGCTCTCGTACTGGCCCACGTCCACGATCCGCCGCCGTCGGGCCAGCGCGATGTCACGCAGGAACTCGACGAGACTGCTGGTGGTGGCGATCAGCTCTCGGTCCCTTGCCCGGGTCGACGTCATTGCTACTCCTGCCCTCCAGGGGTGTGGGTTGGTCCGGCCGTGTCGGTACGACGGTAGCGCCCGGTGGCGACACTTCGGTCATCCCGGCAAATACGGCGATTCCGGCGAAAGCCTCCGCGGCATGGCGTGGCGCGCGGGAAACTGCAGAGTAACAGCCGAACGGCCGACTGTCCACTGTAGATGAGGTGGCGATTGGGTCAGGTCGAGTCGCTACAAGGATCCAGGATTCCCCAGCCGCCGTGCTGCGTTCATTCAGCCATGTGCGGGTAGGTGTGGTCGGTCGGGGGGACGAAGGTCTCCTTGATGGACCTCGGCGAGGTCCACCGGATCAGGTTGTGCCAGGAGCCGGCCTTGTCGTTGGTTCCGCTGGCCCGGGCGCCGCCGAACGGTTGCTGGCCCACTACCGCGCCCGTGGGCTTGTCGTTGATGTAGAAGTTGCCGGCCGCGTACCGAAGTGCCTGCGCGGTCCAGTCCACCACCCGCCGGTCGGTGGCGAATACAGAACCGGTGAGCGCGTATGGGGAAGCGCCTTCCGCCTGCAGGACGGTCTCCTCGTACCGGCTGTCGTCGAAGACGTACACGCCCAGGATCGGACCGAAATACTCGGTGGTGAACACCTCGTGCGCCGGGTCGGTGCACTCGACGACGGTCGGCCGTACGAAGAATCCCTCCGAGTCGTCGGTGGTGCCACCCGCGATCACGGTGCAGGCGTCGGAGTTCTTGATGCGGTCCAAGGCCGCAGCGAGTTTGTCGAAGGCGCGACGGTCGATGACGGCACCGCCGAAGTTGGCGAAGTCGGCGACATCACCGTACGACAACGACTCCGTCGTCGCTGCCAGCCGGTCGCGCAGGCCACTGTCCCACATGGAGCGTGGCACGTACGCGCGCGAAGCCGCGGAGCACTTCTGTCCCTGGTACTCGAAGGCGCCACGGACGAGGCCGGTGAGGAGTGCATCCACGTCCGCGCTGGCATGGCCGATGACGAAGTCCTTCCCGCCAGTCTCACCGACGATGCGCGGATACGAGCGATAGCTGTCCAAATTGGACGCCACCGTCCGCCACAGCTTGTGGAAGGTCGCGGTCGACCCAGTGAAGTGCAGCCCGGCGAATTCCGGATCCGTGAGGGCGACCTCGCTGACCGGCGTGCCGTGGCCGGTGACCATGTTGATGACCCCGGGCGGCAGTCCGGCCTGCTCCAGCATGGCCATCATGTGGTGGGCCGCGAGCAGCTGGGTCACTGAGGGCTTCCACACCACGGTGTTACCCATCAGGGCCGGAGCGGTAGGGAGGTTGCCCGCGATGGCGGTGAAGTTGAACGGGGTGATCGCGACGACGAAGCCCTCGAGCGGGCGGTGGTCGAACCGGTTCCACACACCTTGGGAGGATCGCGGCTGCTCCTTGAGCAACGTCTGTCCGAAGTAGACATTGAAGCGCAGGAAGTCGATCAGCTCGCAGGCGGAGTCGATCTCGGCTTGGTGGACGGTCTTCGACTGGCCCAGCATCGTCGCAGCGTTCAACGTGTCCCGCCACGGGCCGGAGAGCAACTCCGCGGCACGCAGGAAGATCGCTGCACGGTCCTCGTACGGCAACGCTCGCCACATCGGCGCGGCCGCTTTCGCGGCCGCCACAGCTGCGGCGACATCGTCGTTGGTCGCATTGCGGGTCACGCCGAGCACGTGCGAATGCCGGTGCGGCGTGACCACATCGATCGGGTCCCCACCGCCCATCCTGCGACGACCATCGATGGTCATGGTCAGTTCTACGCGCTCGGCGGCCAGCTCGACGACGCGCCGCTGGAGGCTGGTCCGCTCCCCACTGCCGGGGGCGTACGTATGAACCGGCTCATTGTGCGGTTCGGGCACGGTGAATATGGCGTCCATGTCCAACTCCTGCCTGTCTCGACATCCTCGGCGAGTCCGACCCCCATCCTTTCACGCCGGGGCCGGCCCGAACTGGTGCCGCTGCGCCGCGTACTCTGGGCAGCCGCGGAGCGAGCCCGGAGGCGAGGATGACCTCGCCGTCGCTTGCGTAGCAGTCGCAACCGCGCCGGCCCGACGCACCGACGAGATGGATCCAGACCGTGGCTGACAAGACCCCGATGCTCGACTCCGAGGCCACGGACCAGGCTCCCCCTGGTCCGGGCGGTCTCGAGGTGACCATCCTGCTGCTGCTGGGTCTGTTGTGGCTCGCCGCCACGCTCCGTCTGTCCGACAGCCTGATCATCGTCAACCGCGACGACTCCGGCCAGCTGGCCAGTGCCATCTCGCTCGTGCTGCCCACCGTCGTCTACGCGAGCCTTCTCGCCGGAGCCGCGGTGGGACTCGCGACCACCGCGCTGCGCGTAGCCGGGCCGGCCGCGGCGGGGGTCAGGCGGGCGATCGCCGGCAGCGTGGGTGGCGCGGTGCTCGGTCTGATCACGGTCGGGCTCATTCTGCTCAGGTACGGCGATGGCTCGTCGATCGCCGTTCTCGCCGCGACACTGGGTGCCGCTGCGACCATCGGCGGCGTCGCGGCCGTACTGCCGCGACCGGTTCTGGCCGCCGCTGTTACCGGAACGCTCGAGGTCTTCGTCATCGGGATCATCGCCGGCTTGTTCCAGTCACCGCTCAAGTCGTTGTTCGGCGGCACCAGCGACCCCACGTCGCAGGTACGTGCGGCCTCATGGCTGTCGGTCGCCACCGCGATCGTCCAAGGCATCATCGTCGGGCTGACCGCATACTTCTACCTGCGCCGTCGCGTCGACGCACCGCGATGGCCGTCGTTCGCGCTCGCCGGTGCACTTCCAGGTGGGATCCTCCTGGTCGGGCTCGGGCTGAGCTTCCTGGCCAGCTCGGGGCTGTCCGGCCTCGGCGGTCAACTCTCCGACGCCGACCGGATGGTACGCAATATCGTCAGTGGGTCCGGACTCAATCAGGCGCTGACCGTCGCGTTCCTGGGCGCCATCGTCGCCATGGTCGCGGTCGGACGGACGCTGCAGCGGCCCCCCGAGGCGGATGACGAGACCTGACGACCGCCGCGGCCTCAGCCGCTGGCGAGCAGGGCCTCGATCTCGGTAACGTCGTACCACTCCAGTTCGTGGTCTTCGGCGCTGTCGATGGTGAACTGTGCGTCGGCGTCGCCGGCGGCCGCAGCCTCCACGACCTCGGCGGCGGCCGCTACGTCCGCTTCGGCCGACTTCCCGTCGACATGGACCGCGGCGACGGCGGCCATGGCGATCGGATCGTTCACCGTCACCGCGCTGGAGCCAAGTTTCCGGCCCAAGGGCTCGGCCGGCAGGTCGACGGAGACCACCACGCGGCGACGGGGTGCGCTGGGGTCATGGCGAAGAAGATGCAGCGAATCCTGTGCCGCGCGGGTGAACGCCACGTACTCGAGCTCCTCCTCGTCGCCCTCGGCGTACCACTCCCGTAGCCCAGGCGTGACTGCGTGCGCGGACGCTCCACGTGGGATGTGCAACTGCCCATCGGCGTACAGCTTCGCTACCAAAGGCAGCGTCGCCGGCAGATAGACGCGGGTCTCGGCCACGCGTGCCTCCTTCGGTATGTCGTACACCTAGCAGATCCTCACAGCAATCAGCCGTGCAAAGGCAATCGAGGGCAAACCGAAGGATCCGAGGTATGGTCGCGGCATGGCTTCCCGGTTCCTCACGATGCAGGAGGTCGCTGAGGAACTGGCAGTCTCCGCCTCGCAGGTCTATCACATGGTACGCAGCGGCGAACTGCCGGCGATCAAGGTCGGTGGGCGGGGCCAGTGGCGCATCGAACGTGTGCGGCTTGAGGAGTACATCTCTCGTAAGTACGACGAAACGGCCGAGTTCGTTCGTACCAATCCGCTGGTCGATCACGGCGAGGACTGACTCGCTGATCCGCGCCCCGGCCTATGGGAACTTGGAGGCAAACGAAAGCAAACGAAAGAGTCTTGCGATCACGGCGGCCGATCGTGTACGAATGTCGATGGAGGCAAACGAAGGCAAACGCAAGGATGGGGAGGCAGGATGTCGGCCGCAGCCAGCGCCAGTTCGGAGCTGCTCGAGCGCGAGCCCCAGACATTGGTCAGGGTCGTTCCGATGCCGAGAACCGAACCTCCGAGCGATGACGAGTGGTCCGCGGCCGGCGTGGAACCGCCGCTGATGACGGCGCCACCCTTGCCCGTGCGACTTCGACCAGCTGGCGCTCCGCAACGGCGCACCAGGTCCATCCCGGCGGGGTCTTCGATCGGCGCCCACGCGCCACTCGAAGCGGTCAACGACACGAAGGCGACGGAGCAGAACGATGCACCTGACTGCGCACAGCCTCGCTCGCTCTCGACATCTGCCGAGCTTCGAATGGCAACGATGCGGTTCATCTCGACGTTCCGTGAGGTGGTCACCGGCTACCGTCCGGCCGCCCACATGCGTCACCAGTGCCGCCCTGACCGGTTCGATCGGATCAACGATCACCTTCGCGGTCGGGCGGTTGCGCGTGCGTCGCCAGCGTTGCGAGGTGCCGCAGCGCTCAGCGGTCGCGTCCTGATCATCGGGCGGGCGCAGCCTGCACCACCGCCTCGCGGGAGCCGCTCGGCGCAGCGGTCACCGGGAGATCGTTTGATGCTGCGGCGGGTCCAGATCTGCCAGGTGACCGAGTCCGTCGCCGAAGTCGTGGCCGTCCTGAGCCGTCGGTCCGCCAGCGCCGCGATGGCGTTCCGGATGGAGAGGGTCCACGACCGCTGGCTGTGCGCACACCTGGAGATCGTCTAGCTCAGACACACCGATACAGACTCCCGGAGCGTCCATTGTGGATAATGGGCCGGTGGGCGCTCTGGGTACCAACTCCCAACACCCGCGGCGAGAACGCCCCGTCCACTCCGCCGATCCGCTTTGAAAGCCCGATCGGCCCACCCGCACGGCGGTGGACCGGTTCGGACCGGTGAGGGTCGCCGTCCATCCCCCGACGGCGGCCCTTCCCGGCGGTGCGCTCCCGGCGCTCTCGCGAACGCCCGCCTGTCGACCGGCTCGCCGTTGCGTTGGGATGGCGGTGCCGCAGCACGCCATTGTGAATCCGGAGGATGTGGTAATACTCTTACTAGTATTACGTAGGAGGAACACCATGCGTGTGACCACCAAGGGACAAGTGACGATCCCCGCCGAGATCCGGGAGCGATTCGGGTTCCTGCCCGATACGGAAGTTGAGTTCGTTGTGCAGGATGATGATTCGGTCCAGCTCCGTCGCGTCGAGCGGCCCGATCGTCGGCGCGGCGACCGGATGGTCGCGCGGCTGCGGGGACGTTCACAAGGCCGGATGACAACCGACGAGATCCTTGCCTTGACCCGGCAACCATGACAGTGACGCTTGTCGACAGCAACGTCCTACTCGACGTCGCCACCGAAGATCCGAAGTGGTCACGCTGGTCGGAGCGAGCGCTCCTCGATGCCGCCGATCAAGGTCAGCTGGCCATCAACCCGATCATCTACGCCGAGGTGTCTATCGGGTTCGCAGGCATCGAGGACCTTGACGACGCCGTTCCTCCAGAGACTTTCGCGCGCGTCCCGCTGCCATACGAAGCTGGCTTCCTGGCGGGTAAGGCCTTCATCGCCTATCGCCGACGGGGTGGGGCGAGGTCAACGCCGTTGCCAGACTTCTACATCGGAGCCCATGCCGCGATCGCTGGATACCAGTTACTGACCCGAGACGCCCACAGGTACCGAACGTACTTCCCGTCCCTGCGGCTCTTGTGTCCACGGTGATGGGCGGAGCAGTCGGAGAGCGCCTAGGCCCAGCCGGAGGAGGACAACCTCAGGCGCCGGGAGCGCCATGGCAGCGCTTGTATTTCTTGCCCGACCCGCACGGACAGGGACCGTTGCGGGACGGTCCGGAGCCGCCGACGACCTGGCCCGGTGCAGGCAGCCGGTTCGCGGCCTGCGCACCTGGAGACGAACCACCGGCGGTCGTGCCAATCCCGGAGGCGCTGCCCAGCGAGGCCCGCTTGGCCCCCGCGGTCGAACCGCCAGGGGTGCCAGCGCCTCCTTCAACCGCACCGCCCCCACCCGCAACGGCACCCCCTTCAACCGGAGCGCCGCCACGGGCGCCTGCGCCGCGGCCTGCGCCGGAAGTTGTCATGCGGCCCGCGGACGACGCCTGCGCGGCGCGGCCAGCCTTCGCCGGAGCTCCCCGCCGGCGGGCGCCGTTTCCGGCGTTGCCGCTCGGGGCGCCGATACCCAGGGCCGGCGCGTCCTGCGTCATCACGGCACCACCGCTGCCGGCCTCGCCGTCGATGGCGGGAGCCGAGTAGAGCAGCTGTTGCTGGGCCCGCTGGGCCCGTGGACTGATGCTCGCCGGGCGGAGCGACACCGGAGCCTCGCCGACGCCGCTGACCTCCTCCGCCTCCTGGTACTGAACCTGGAAGTTGAACAGGAAGCCGACAGCCTCTTCCTTCACACCCTCGAGCATCTGGGTGAACATGTCGAAGCCCTCGCGCTGGTATTCGACCAGTGGGTCGCGCTGGGCGTACGCGCGAAGCCCGACGCCGTCCTTGAGGTAATCCATCTCGTAGAGGTGCTCGCGCCACTTGCGGTCGATCACCTCGAGCAGCACGCCCCGCTCGAGCTGACGCATCATCTCCGAGCCGAGTTGCTCCTCCCGGGCATCGTACCCGGAGTGGGCGTCCTCGATGAGTCGCGCCTTGAGGAAGTCCGCGTCCATCGCCTGGCGGGAGCCGGCCTCCTCCTCGAGTTCGTCGATGGTGACGCCGACCGGGTAGAGCATCTTCAGGCCGCTCCACAACTGGTCGAGATCCCAGTCTTCGGCGTAGCCGACACTGGTGGCACCCTCGACATACGCGGTCACCACATCGTCGATCATGTGGCTGATCTGCTCGTGCAGGTCTTCGCCGTCGAGGACGCGGTGACGCTCTGCGTAGATCACCTGGCGCTGCTTGTTGAGCACCTCGTCGTACTTGAGCACGTCCTTGCGGATCTCGGCGTTCTGTGCCTCGATCTGGGTCTGCGCGTTCTTGATCTGGCGGGTGACCAGTTTGGACTCGATCGGCACATCCTCGGGGATGTTCAGCCGGTCCATCAGGGCCTCGACCGCGGTCGCCCGGAACCGGCGCATCAGCTCGTCCTGCAGGGACAGGTAGAACCGCGACTCCCCCGGGTCGCCCTGCCGACCGGATCGGCCGCGTAGCTGGTTGTCGATGCGGCGCGCGTCGTGCCGTTCGGTGCCCAGGACGTAGAGACCGCCCGCGTCGATGACCTCTTCGGCCTCCTCGTCACACTGCTTCTTCCAGCGCGGGATGGCGTCGAGAAGGGCCGCCTCGTACTCCTCGGGCTGCTCGGTCGGGTCGAGGCCGCGGTTGCGGAGCTCGGCGGCCGCCAGGAACTCGGGGTTGCCGCCCAGCAGGATGTCGGTGCCGCGACCGGCCATGTTAGTGGCGACGGTTACCCCGCCACGGCGGCCCGCCTGCGCGACGATCTCCGCTTCCTTGGCGTGATACTTCGCGTTCAGGACCGAGTGGGCGATGCCGCGCCGCCGCAGCATCTGCGACAGGATCTCGGAGTTCTCCACGCTGACCGTGCCGACCAGGACCGGCTGCCCTTTCTGGTGCCGCTCGACGATGTCCTCGACGACCGCGTTGAACTTCGCCTTCTCGGACTTGTAGATGACGTCCGACCGGTCGTCGCGGATCATCGGCTTGTGGGTCGGGATGCTCACCACACCGACCTTGTAGACCTTGTTGAACTCGGCGGCCTCGGTCTGTGCCGTACCGGTCATGCCGGAGAGCTTCTCGTAGAGCCGGAAATAGTTCTGCAGCGTGATCGTGGCGAGGGTCTGGTTCTCCTGCTTGATCTCGACGGCTTCCTTGGCCTCGATCGCCTGGTGCATGCCCTCGTTGTAGCGGCGGCCGTAGAGGATGCGACCGGTGAACTCGTCGACGATCAGGACCTCTCCATCGTGGACGATGTAATCCTTGTCGCGCTTGTACAGCTCCTTCGCCTTCAGGGCGTTGTTCAGGTAGCCGACCAGCGGCGTGTTGAGAGACTCATAGAGGTTGTCGATGCCGAGCCAGTCCTCGACCCGGGCCACGCCGCGTTCGGTCGGGGCGACCGTCCGCTTGGCCATGTCGACCTCGTAGTCCTCGCCCTCGCCGGCGGTCAGCCGGCTGACGACCCGCGCGAACTCGGAGTACCACCGAGCCGACTGCTCGGCTGGTCCGGAGATGATCAGCGGTGTCCGGGCCTCGTCGATGAGGATGGAGTCGACCTCGTCGACGATGGCGAAGAAATGGCCACGCTGAACGAGGTCATCGACCGTGATGGCCATGTTGTCGCGCAGGTAGTCGAAGCCGAACTCGTTGTTCGTCCCATACGTGATATCGGCGGCGTACGCCGCCCGGTGCTCGGCGGACGGACGGTTGGGGAGGATCACACCGACGGAGAGACCGAGCAGCTGGTGCACCTGGCCCATCCACTCGGCATCCCGGCGGGCCAGGTAGTCGTTGACCGTGACGACGTGGACACCGTTGCCGGCGATGGCATTGAGGTATGCCGGCAGGACGCACGTGAGGGTCTTGCCCTCACCGGTCTTCATCTCGGCGATGTTGCCGAAATGCAGCGCGGCACCACCCTGCACCTGGACATCGAAGGGCCGCTGGCCGAGCACCCGGTTCGCGGCTTCGCGGGCGGTGGCGAATGCCTCCGGGAGGAGGTCGTCGAGGCTCTCGCCGTCGGCGTAGCGCTCTCTGTACGTGTCGGTGAGCGCCCGCAGCTCGGCATCGGTCAGATCCGTGTAGTTCTCCTCGATGGAGTTCACGGCATCCGAGATCGCCTTGAGCCGGCGGAGGGTACGTCCTTCGCCGGCGCGGAGAAGTCTCTCGAAGATCGGCACTGAGCACTCCCTACGTTACCTGCCGCGACCCATGGTATGCGCTGCTCGCGCATGACCGCCTCCCCGCAGCCACCGGGGCGCCGCCGGAACAGGACGAATCTTCATGGTACGCGTCACGGGGGAAGCCCGAAGATCGACCTAATTCGCCGCTGGTCCGGCATGATCGGCGGTGATGGACGACACCGGTCGGGAAGGACATGGCAATGGATGATCTCGTGACCGGCGACCGTGTGGTCCTGCGCCGGTTCCGCGACGACGATGCCGATGACCTCACCGCCGCATGTAACGATGAGCTGCTTCAGCGGTTCCTGCCGAACCTGCCGCGGCCGTACACCCGCGACGACGCCCTGTTCTGGATCCGTACGGGCAGCGCCGACGCGTTCGCAGCGGGCGGGGCCGGATACGCGATCGCCGACCCGGCCAGCGACCGGGTGCTGGGCGCGGCCGGGGCGACTGCACACACCGGGGGGAACGGCGAGATCGGCTACTGGGTCGCCCCGTGGGCGCGCGGCCGGGGAGTGGCGACGACGGCGAGCCGGATGCTTGCTGCCCACGCTTTCGCGAAGGGATTCGCCCGGCTCACCCTGCGGACGCAACCGGAGAACACGCCTAGCCAACGGGTGGCCATCGCCGCCGGATTCGGACGGGAAGGTCTGGAACGGCGCAGCGGGTCGGCACCCGACGGTAGCCGTTTCGACCTCGTCGTCTGGGCCCGGCTGGCCGGCGATCCGGATGCATCGACCCCGCGCAGCCTTCCCGATCTACCCGGCTACGACGGGGCACGCGCCACCGGGAAGCTCACCGACGGAGTGATCACCCTGCGACCAGTCGCGCCTGCTGACGCGGAGGACACGTTCCTGTTGCATGGGGTCGACGATGTGATCCGTACCTCGGTCCCGCCGGTGTCTCCGGACTTCGAGCAGGTCCGCACCCGCTGCGAACAGGCCG
>JBKPDY010000040.1:0-19915 GCA_046728155.1 Actinomycetota bacterium | reverse complement strand
GGTCAGCACGGCCTACGCCATGGTCCGGGCGGGTGAGATTCCCGCGAAACGCATGGGGACACGTTGGGTGATTCCGATGAGGCGCTTTCACGACTGGCTCGATGGGCCTGCCGCCGACCCCACCGTCGCCATGCCTGAGGTTGGTGGCGAACGATGAGAGGCTCGGTGTACAAGCGCTGCCAATGCCGAGACGAGCATGGCAAGCGTGTAAGAGGCTGCCGAAAGGCACACGGGTCCTGGGCGTACACAGTGGACACCGGCATCGACCCGAGGACTGGCAAGCGTCAGCAGAAGGTCCGTTCGGGGTTCCGCACCCGCGAGGAGGCGGAGGACGCACGCACCAAGGAGCTCGCGGCCATCAATGCCGGCACATGGACCGACGACGAAGGTCTGACCGTAGAGGGCTGGCTCGAGGCTTGGGTGGCCGAACTTGAGGATCGAGTCCGTGTGGGCCGGTTGGGTTTAAAGACGCTGGCGAACTACCGCGGCCACATTCGCGACGTCTGGAGGCCCCGTCTCGGTCACCTGCGGCTCCGGGATCTCCGGCGGACGCACGTAGAAAAGGTGCTCGCCAACTTGGCCGAGCCCATCAAGGGAGATCGGCCGAAGGGTCATGTCGGTCGCCGGGTAACTCAGCGGACGCCTTACACCGTCTCGAACTACCGCCGGACACTTCGGGCGGCATTGTCTGCGGCGCTTCGGCGCGGACTGATCACCATCAACCCGGCTGAGGGCCGAATGGATGCCCTGCCATCAAAACTCGCTCCCGACGACGAGGACCCGGTGATCTGGCAGCCAGACGAAACCGCCCGGTTCCTCGACCATGTCGCCAACGACCGGCTGGCCGCCCTCTACGAGCTGGCTGCGTACGCCGGGCTACGACGCGCCGAACTCTGCGGGCTTCGGTGGTCCGACATCGACGATGACGGTGCCGGGCTCACGGTGCGGCAGACCATCATCGAGGTGACTCGCAGCCAGTTGCTGAGTGGGGAACCGGTTGCGTGCCCAATCTGTGCCGGCGAGCACGTCGGCCGCATCTTCAAGAAGCCGAAGTCGCGGGCTGGCCGGCGCTGGGTTCCGCTGGCAGGTCCCGCGCAGGACGCCTTGCGACGGCATCGCAAAGCCCAGAACGAGGAACGCGACTGGCTAGGCGAGGGCTACGAGGATCACGGCCTGGTCTTCTGCATGCCGGACGGTACCCCGCTGCGACCCGGGGGAGTCACCGAGGCGTTCGAGAACCACGTCGCGACGTGCGGGCTGCCGGTGATCCGCCTGCACGACACTCGCCATGGGGCGTGCTCGCTGCTGCTTGCCGGTGGCGTGCCGATCGAGATCGTGCAGATGATCCTTGGCCACTCCAGTCCAGAAGTGACGCGTAAGGTCTACGCCCATCTCATGCGCAAGGCAGCGGCCAGACAGGTCGAGACTGCCACCGAGCTGCTGACGCGACACCGGCGTAAGCGAGTACGGGGCGGACCGGCTGAGGATGAGGCCGACGACGAGAGCGCTACCGACGTGGCTGACGGTGCATGATCAACCAACCGCCGTGAGCAATCCGTGAGCAATTCGGCCCGAGCGGAAGGTCAGGTCCGCTCGGGCCGGCGTGTGATGGGGGCCGATATCTGCAGGCAGAGCCACGTGCAGCCCATATCGCTGAATTGGAGCGGGTGAGGGGAATCGAACCCCCACTGTCAGCTTGGGAAGCTGATGTTCTGCCATTGAACTACACCCGCGGAGCGGCCCTCACTGTACCCAATTGGAGTCGCCACCGCACACGGCCTCCGCGCCCGCTAGGCCCGGTCGAGATTGAACAGGTCGAACCGCCGACCGTTGGCATGCCAGACGCGGTGGTCGGCCCGATTGAGCTGAGCCGCCTGGTGGGTAACCATCGCGACCGCGATCTCCAATTCGAACAGGCGCCAGTCGATGGTTGAAGCCGCTCGGTGCAGTCGTCCGATCCGGTCGGTGAGAACGCGGTCGGGCACCTGGCGGGCTCGCCCCGTGAGGTACGCCTCGTCGGCGGTCCGGTCGCCGGGGTAGGAATGGAGCGCGTACCGGCCATCCCGCTCGAGGTCGCGCCGTTTGGGTGACGGGATCACGAAGCAGTACAGCCCGCCTTCGGCGATGACAGGTGAGACCGGGTGGACCCTGGGCCCTCCGTCGGCTCGAACGGTCGCGAGATACCCGAACGCCCGACCGTACTGCTCGAACAGGGCCCGAATGTCCGTGGCGAGCACCGGCGCCGCACCCCAGAAGTCCTCCCAGGAGGACCAGTTCGAACTCATGTCCACAACTATATGGAACAGGAGTTCTAGATCGGAAGACCCCGATCCGTACAGCTGTCCAGTGCAACCCCAAACGTAGCGAAACCGGACCCGCCCGTACGCTGGCCGTATGATCGCCGCGCAGCCGATTTCGTTCGCCCGAGGAGCGCCGTCGCTGGACATCATCGACGTCGAGGGGCTCAAGAATGCGGCGGTCCGAGCATTCGGCCGGGACCCCGCGGCGGTCACCGGCTACGGCCCGGCCACCGGGTACCCGCCCTTGCGCGACTGGATCGCGAATCGGTATGGGTATGGCATTCAGGCCGAGCAGGTTCTGCTCACCAACGGGTCGCTACAAGCCGACGCGTTCGTCTTCGACCATCTCGTCCGTCCGGGCGACGACGTGGTCGTCGAACGGCCGACGTACGACCGGACGCTGCTCAGCCTGCGCAACCGCTGCGCCAAGGTGCACCAGGTCGCGCTGGACAAGGACGGGCTGGACGTCGACCAAATGCGGCACCTGCTCGAATCGGGTGTTCGTCCCAAGCTTGTCCATGTGATCCCGAACTTCCAGAACCCATCCGGCGTGACACTGAGCGCGGATCGGCGGCGGGCCCTGATCACGCTCGCCCGCGAGTACGATTTCATGATCTTCGAGGACGATCCATACGTCGACATCCGATTCCGGGGCGAGTGGCAGCCGTCGATGCTGAGTCTCGACGATCCCGCCCGGCCGACGGTCATCGGCGCCGGCTCCTTCACCAAGACGGTCTGCCCGGGGGTTCGCGTCGGGTATCTGCTCGGCCCGACGGGCACCATCGACGAGATCGGCCGGCGGGCATTGAACACGTATATCTCTCCGAACATGCTCGCCGAGGTGACGGTCCATGAGTTCTGCACGAGCGGCGATATCGACCGCTCGATTGCCCGAGTCCGGGTCGCTCTCGCCGAACGGGCACTACTGCTCGCCTCGGAATTGCGCCGGGAAATACCGGGTTGCGAGTTCATCGAGCCGGATGGTGGCTACTTTCTCTGGGTCGACCTCCCGGCCGACATCGATGTCGAACGACTCGCGCCGGCGGCGGCGGCACGCGGGGTCGCGGTTGTGAAGGGCAGCGACTTCCTGCTCACCGGCGGACGTCAATCGCTACGGCTGGCCTTCTCCGCGGTGACAACCGACCTCGTCGGTGAAGGTGTACAGCGGCTTGCACTGGCCATCGCCGATATCCGTGCGTGATGGTCCGGCAACTTCGCGCACAGCATCAGAGATTTGCAACTGCAACATGCAGATGGCGGTGTCGGGTTCCTGACAGTTCGTCCGTGCGACATTTCCGGGGTCTTCCGCTACCCGACTAATTCTGATCACATTGCGGCCAAGGAATCGGCCGGCATAACCATTGTTTGGAATCGCTCGTTTCAGGCGCCCCGCCCGACTCCGCGAACGTCACCCCCGCCCCCACTGGGCATCGGGTGAGCTGGCCGCTCCACCCCACCCCCCGCTGCGGCCGGCTCACCCGATGCCTCTGAGCACTCGGCGGTCGCTCCGCTCGCGCGGCCGGGGGCCGTGGTGGCGCCGTCCTCCCTCGTCGCTCGCTCCTGCGTCGCTCGACTCCTTGGTCCATATACCGCCGGCCTGCAGCGGCCCGCGGCGGAACGCGCACCTAACGACCCATATGGCACGACCGTCGTGGGTAGTTAGGGTGCGGGTAACCCGAAGGGAGGCGCCGTATGCCAGACAATCAGACCGGCTCGAGCAGTACGCACGGTCTCGGCCGGGCCATAGTGGCGCCCGTACGCGCCGTCACCCGCATCTTCGCCTCACCACCCGGCGGTGCGAACCTGCCGGCACGCCGGCCGGGCGGCCTGGGCCTGGTTGACTGCGGCCTCTACGTCGACGGCCGACGCCAGGAGGGTGACTGGTCCGACCCGTCGAAGGCACTTGCGGCCGCCCGGCAACGGGGTGGATTCGTCTGGCTCGGCCTGCACGAGCCGGGCGAGCAGGAACTGAGCGGGATCGCCCGGGTCTTCGACCTGGACGAGTTCGCCGTCGAGGACGCCGTCGTCGGCGGGGACCGCGCCAAGATCGAACAGTACGGCGAGATGACGTTCCTCGTCGTGCGCACTGCTCGGTACGTCGAGCACAAGGAACTCACCGAGACGAGCGAGATCGTCGAGACCGGCGATCTCATGATCTTCATCGGGGCCGATTACGTCGTGACGGTCCGGCATGGCGAGCTGGGCGCTCTCGGCGGCATCCGGCACGAGCTCGAGCACAACCCCGATCTGCTCGGCATCGGCCCGTGGGCGGTCGTCTACGCGATCCTCGACCGCGTGGTCGACTCCTATGTGGACGTTGCCGACCGGGTGCAGGTGGACATCGATCTCGTCGAGTCGAACGTATTCGCTCGCCAGGGCAACGGTGGCATCGCGCGCATCTATCAGCTCAAGCGGGAACTGGTCGAGTTCAAGCGGGCGGTGATGCCGTTGCAGCGCCCGCTCACCGCGCTGGTCGATGGTCGGCTGGGCACCATGCCGGCGGACGTCATGCGTAACTTCCGCGATGTCAACGACCATATGCTTAGGACAGTCGAGCAGGTGACATCGTACGATGATCTGCTCAACTCGATCTTGCAGGCGAGGTTGGCCCAGGTGACGGTCGAGCAGAATAACGACATGCGCAAGATTGCGGCGTGGGCTGCGATCGCGGCGATGCAGACGGCGATCGCCGGTATCGAGGGCATGAACTTCAAGGATATGCCCGAGCTCCATTACCGGTACGGGTATCCGCTGGTCCTGCTCATCATGCTGGTCTCGGCCGTGGCGTTGTACCGACTCTTCCGGCGCTCAGGCTGGCTCTAGTCAACCGGTCAGGGCGTAATACCGCTGTCACCAGACTCGGGCGGCGCGGCCTGCACGTCGCCCATACCCGCCGACTTGCCGGAGCGGCCGTGTAACGACTCGGCCAGCTTACCGGCGCCGGCGGAGACGGAGTCGGCCACGGACGCCGCGCCTTCGGTCAGCCGCTTCGTGGTCGAGCCCTTCGACTCCGACATTGCGTACCCGGTGTCGACGCCGCCCAGCGGCTCGTACTCCGCCCATTCGGCGGCCGCCCGGCGCCGTCGGGCCACGACCGCCCCGGCTGCTCCCGCGGCCGCCCCGGCCGCCAGGAGACCGATGAGGACGGGCCACCGGTTAGTTCTCTGTGTCGCCCTCTCCATGCGGGCGTTCGCCGCGCCGACGCGCATCTGCTCGTACAACGGGGAGAACGCATCACGTGTCGTGGTCCAGCTGCGGTTGGCGACCCCGCGCGCGCGATCGTAGGTGGGGGTCGCCTTCTCGGCGGCGCCACCGGCCGCGTGCGCGGCGGCGAGCCTGAGGTGGTCGTAACTCTGCGCGAGCTCGTCCCTGAGCTGCTGCGAGTGCGTCCTCGAGTTCTTCCCAGATCGGAGCACCACTCCACCTCCCGTAGACCTCTCGTATCCCTCCAATCCTGTACCTCGCCGCACCACCGCACACCCGGAATGGACGAATGGCAGGATTGACCTGTTGTCGACACAGAGGAGTCATCGTGGGCGAGTCGATCTTTGCCACGCTGCATACCAGCGCCGGCCCGATCCGGGTCGAGCTCTTCCCGAACCACGCGCCGAAGACGGTGGCCAACTTCGTCGGGTTGGCCGAGGGCACGCAGCCGTACACAGATCCACGCACCGGAGCGCCCGGATCGGGGCCGTACTACAACGGCGTCACGTTCCACCGCGTCATCGCCAACTTCATGATCCAGGGTGGCGACCCCACCGGCAGCGGCCGGGGCGGCCCGGGGTACAGCTTCAACGACGAGATCCACCCAGAACTGATCTTCGACCGGCCCTACCTGCTCGCCATGGCCAACGCCGGCAAGCGGCCGGACGGCAGCGGTACGAACGGGTCACAGTTCTTCATCACCGTTTCGGCCACACCGCACCTCAACCGCAAACACACCATCTTCGGCGAGGTGGCCGATCAGGATTCGCGTTCGGTGGTCGACCGGATCGCCACGACCCGTACGGCGAGCGACCGGCCGGTACAGGACATCGTGATCGAGCGGGTGACGATCGAGCGCGGCTGAGGCGGCGGCCCAGCGGCTACGCTTGCCGCCATGACCCAGGTCCCACCGCCAGGCCCCCCACAGCCGGTCGGACCACAGCCGCTGGCGCAGGTGTGCTACCGGCACCCCAAGCGGGAGACCGGTGTCCGATGCACGCGGTGTGATCGGCCGATCTGTCCGGAGTGTATGAACGCCGCGTCGGTCGGCTTCCAGTGCCCCGAGTGCGTGTCGGTGGGCCGGCGCACCCAGCGCCAGCGGCGGACCGTGTTCGGCGGCACGATGGCAGGCACCCGCGGTGTGGTGACGATCTCACTGGTCATCATCAACGTCCTGGTCGAGGTGGCGTCGCTCATCTCGTCGCCGAAGGCCGCATTCGGCGGATCGTTCGGCGGGCTGGTCGGGGGAAGCACCCCGTTGACCGTTGACCTCGCGCTGATCGGAAAGGCCCCGAGCACCGATCCGCACGTGTTCTTCCGGTTCGGCGTCTCCGATGGTGAGTACTACCGTCTGGTCACGTCCATGTTCGTCCACTATGGACCAATTCATCTGTTGGCGAACATGTGGGCCCTGTGGATCGTCGGCCGCGTCCTTGAGTCCGCCCTGGGGCCGGTCAGATACCTGGTGCTGTATCTCACGGCCGGAATCGGCGGCAGCGTCGCCTGCTACCTGTTCACTCCTTCGTCTTTCAGCGCGGGCGCGTCCGGCGCCGTCTTCGGGCTCTTCGCCGCTCTGTTCGTCATCCTCCGCCGGCTGAAGTTGGACACATCGACCCTCGTACCCGTACTCGTCGTCAACATCATCTTCTCGTTCGCACCCGGAATCTCGCTCGCCGCCCACGCCGGTGGTCTCATCACCGGAGCGATGGTCGCGGCGGTCATGGCGTACGCTCCGCAGCGAAACCGGACAGCATTGACCATTGCCACGGTTGCCGGCCTGTACCTCCTCTACGCCGTAGCCATCGTGGCCCAGACGTCGGCGTTGAGCAGCCTCCCGCTCCCGCCGGCCGGTTAGCGGTCGCGGACGGCCTCCAGGGCGGTCAACGCCTCCTCCGGCGGGACGCCGAGGTCGTACCGGCTGAATATGAAGACGTGTTCGCCGGCGTCCAGCTCGAGGGTTTCGGTCCGGGCGCCGAGCCTCAGCCGGCTATGGACCGTCATCCGCTCCACGTCCACCCAAGGCAGTCGGGCATGACCGGCATACCCGCTCACCGCCACCACTCCGTCGCGGTCAGCCGTCAGCCGCTCCCGTGCCAGCACGTCGCGGGTCGCGTAGACGGCTACAGCTGCCGCGGTGACCAGGCCGACCAAGGTCTGCTCGCGCTCCCCGACGGTCACCGCCAGGACGGCGAGCGCGGACGCGACCGCGAACTTGGCCGCAACGACCCCGGTCGGCACCCGGAACCGGACGGAGGCCGGTGCGGGACCGGCCGCGGGCTTCTCGGACGGGCTCGGGTTGCGGATACGCACCCTACGAAGGATGGCACGCCGTGTGGTACGGCTGAGCAGGAGACCAGATGCGCCTCGTACACTCCTCGAACGTTTCCCTGATCCAGACCGCGACGACCGCGTGTCACTCTTGGCGGCATGGCGGGTGACGGCCGTGGTCTGGTGCTCGTGGTTGAGGACGAGCGGTCCATCGCCGACCTGGTCAAGCTCTATCTGAGCCGGGACGGGTTCGGTGTCCACATCGAGTCGAACGGCTCCGCGGGGCTCGCCGCGGCGCGACAACTCCGTCCGGTCGCATGCATCGTGGACATCGGCCTGCCCGGGATGGACGGCACCGAGATCTGCCGACGGCTGCGGGAGAGTGGGGACTGGACCCCGGTGATCTTCCTGACCGCCCGGGACGACGAGGTCGATCGGGTAGTCGGGCTGGAGTTGGGCGCCGACGACTATGTGACGAAGCCGTTCAGCCCGCGGGAGCTGGTAGCCCGGGTGAAGGCGGTGCTGCGCCGGGGTGCCGGCCCGGGTGCCGCCGGGTCGCCGCGCAGCGTCGGTGTGGTGACTCTCGACCCGGGCCGGCGTCGGGTACACGCTGATGGCGTGGAGGTCGTCCTCACCTCCACCGAGTTCGATCTGCTCGCCCACCTTATGCAGCGGCCGGGGCGGGTCTTCACCCGCGAGGAGCTGCTCGGCTCGGTCTGGGGGTACGCAGCCCATGCCGGCACCAGGACGGTTGACGTCCACGTGGCCCAGGTGCGGGGGAAGCTCGGCGACGCCAGCTCACTCGCCCGGGACGTGATCCGTACGGTGCGCGGCGTCGGCTACACGGCCGACGAGGTGGCCGGGTGATCCGGGCGGCGAGGCGGCGATGGATCAGAGCCACCTTGACCACGAGGGCGATCCTGGCCACGTGCCTGGTAGCGGTCATCGCGGTGGTGATCACCGCCGCGGTCGCGTTGCCGTTGGTGGCCAGGTCCGCCGACAACCAAGCTCGGGTTGTCCTTGCCGAGAAGGCGCGGGTGGCCGCGAACGCAATCGAGGGCCGGGACACGCCAGCGGCCGCGGCCCGGGCGGTGCAGCGGGCGCAGAACGTCGCCCAGACCCTGCGCGACCAGGGTGTCCAGACGGTCCTGATCCGCGACGGAAAGGCCGACCAGCCAGGTCTGCCGGCTCGCGTCGTCCGGCAGATCGCCGACGGGAACCCGGTGAGTCAACGGATCGTCTACAACGGGCGACTGTCGCTTGTGGAGGGACGCCCGGCCGGGCCCGGCGACGGGATCGTGCTGCTGCAGCCCGCCTCGTCCGTGGCCGCTCTGACTGTCCTCAATAGAGTGTGGATCGCGCTCGTGGCCGGGCTGCTGGCGGCGCTCGCCGCGGGGGCCTTGTTGGCGCGGCGGCTGGGACGACCGCTCCGGCTGTTGGCGGCGACGGCGCGGCGGCTCTCCGCCGGGGAGCGGGGGGTCCGGGCGCCGACCAACGAGCCGGTCGAGGTGGCCGCCGTATCCGCGGCTCTCAACGATCTGGCGGCGGCACTCGCCACGAGTGAGAACCGGCAACGCGCGTTCCTCATGTCCGTCTCGCACGAGCTTCGCACGCCGCTGACCACGATCCGCGGGTACGCCGAAGCGCTGGCCGACGGCGTAGTCGGCGTCGACGGCGCCCAGCGGGCCGGTCAGACCATGCTCGCCGAGTCCGAGCACCTCGACCGGCTCATCGAGGACCTGCTCGTGCTCGCGCGCCTGGAGGCGGACGACTTCCCGCTGGAGATCATGCCGGTCGACCTCGTCGCCCTGGTCGGCGCGGCCGCCGAGTCGTGGAGCGGGCGCTGCGCGGCGGTCGGCGTCCACCTGCGTACCGAACTGCCCGGCCAGCCGGTCTTCGTCCGCACGGATCCCGGCCGCTTGCGCCAGGTCGTGGACGGTCTGCTCGAGAACGCGCTGCGGGTGGTTCCGATGGGCGCGCCGATCATTCTGGCCGTCCGGCCGTCAGGGTCGGGCGGTGTCGACGACACGACCCTGGCACTACCGGTGGCCGGCCAGTCCCCGCCGGTGGGTCGCCCGGGTGCAGGCCCTCCGTTCGCCGTTGTCGAGGTACGCGACGGCGGCCCGGGCTTCACCGACGACGACCTCGCGGTCGTGTTCGAGCGAGGCGCGCTCTACGAGCGGTACAAGGGCATCCGTAAGGTCGGTAGCGGAATGGGCCTCGCGCTCGCGGCGCGGTTGATCGCCCGCCTCGGCGGACGTATCCAGGCCGGTCACGCAGCCGAGGGCGGGGCGCGTTTCACTGTACGGGTGCCCCTGTAGATCCTTACCGGACCCGAACACTGCGCTGATGTGCGAATCGCCCATCGGGGTAAGACTGGATGCACGCCACTGCTGGGAGGTTGAAGATGCTTGGTTCGTCGCGGGCACGGGTGCTGTTGTCGATCGCCGCGGTCGCCGTCGTGGCGACGCTCGGGTTGGCTGCGTGCGGGCGTCTCGCCGGTGACCAGGCCGCCGGCACCGACACCGGGTCGTCCGACCTCGACTGGGACGCGCAGGCACTGCAGTCGCTCGGCTTCAGCACGAACGACCTGACGCTGGCCGCCCCGCAGGATGTGACGGCTGGACCGTCGGCCTCCCCGGGCACCCGGGGTGGCTCGGATCTTCGTCGGCTGCGCCACCGGCTGATCCGGTTCGGGTTCGGCAAGCGCCTGGAGCACGGCGAGGCCACGGTGCAGACCGACGACGGAACCAAGACCATCGTCGTGCAGCGGGGCCAAGTGACCTCGATCACGGCCACATCGGTCACCGTGAAGTCTCTGGACGGTTTCACGCTGACCTGGACCTTCGGCAACCCGTTTACGGTGATCAAGGACCATGCCAAGATCCAGCCGAGCGCCGTCGGGGTTGGGGCCACCGTCGGCATCGCCGGCGCCCGTGATGGAAGCGAGACCGATGCCCGGCTGATGGTGGTCGCCGGTAGTTGACGTCAAGCGCCGCCCAGCGCAGAGGTTCTGTGGTGCCACCGAGCGCCGTTGTGAGATCGACTCCCGTCGGGTGGTGAAAGGGTCGTTTGAGTCTCACATCCCCGGGATGAGCGGTTGAAGATGAGGTCGCCACCCGTGCCGAAGTAGCAGTCTTGTCGCGAATGTCCCAGCTCGCGGCTTCCGACCGCACCAAGTTACCGAAAGTAGGGCCGCCCTTATTGCGCCCGGGCGACGGTAGGGTGCCCCTGCTTGCACGCGGGCGGATTGCGTATGTTGGACTCAAGTCTGATTTTGACATTCAAGGTTGGCGTGGCAACATTGAGTCGGGTCCGCTCAACTTGACCGGGCCAACCAGTCACAGACGTGGAGGACACAACATGGCACGTGCGGTCGGCATCGACCTTGGCACGACGAACTCGGTAGTCAGCGTACTCGAGGGCGGCGAGCCCACCGTCATCGCGAACGCCGAGGGGTCGCGCACCACACCGTCGATCGTCGCGTTCGCCAAGAACGGCGAGGTGCTGGTGGGTGAGGTGGCCAAGCGCCAGGCCGTCACCAACCCCGATCGGACCATCCGCTCGGTCAAGCGTGAGATGGGTACCAACTGGCACGTCGATATCGACGGTAAGCGCTACACGCCGCAGGAAATCTCGGCGCGGGTGTTGATGAAGCTCAAGCGCGACGCGGAGGCGTACCTCGGCGAGACGATCGCGGACGCGGTCATCACCGTTCCGGCGTACTTCAACGACGCTCAGCGGACGGCCACCAAGGAGGCGGGTGAGATCGCGGGCTTCAACGTCCTGCGGATCATCAACGAGCCGACCGCGGCGGCGCTGGCGTACGGGCTCGACAAGGGCACCAAGGAGCAGACCATTCTCGTCTTCGACCTCGGCGGTGGCACGTTCGACGTGTCGCTGCTGGAGCTGGCCGAGGGCGTGATCGAGGTCAAGGCGACCAACGGCGACAACCACCTCGGTGGCGACGACTGGGACGAGCGCATCATCGATCACCTGATCAAGACGTTCCGCGGTCAGTACGGCATCGACCTGGGCCAGGACAAGATGGCCATGCAGCGGCTGAAGGAGGCCGCAGAGAAGGCCAAGATCGAGCTCTCCGCCGCGACCACGAGCAGCATCAACCTGCCCTACATCACCGCCGGGCCGTCGGGGCCGCTGCACCTGGACGTGACGCTGAGCCGGGCCGAGTTCCAGCGGATGACACAGGACCTGCTCGACCGGTGCAAGAAGCCCTTCGAGCTCGCGATCAAGGACGCCAACATCCGCGTCGGCGACGTTGATCACGTCATCCTCGTCGGCGGCTCGACGCGGATGCCAGCGGTCTCCGATCTGGTCAAGCAGCTGACCGGCAAGGAGCCCAACAAGGGCGTGAACCCGGACGAGGTCGTCGCGGTCGGCGCCGCCCTGCAGGCCGGTGTGCTCAAGGGTGAGGTCAAGGATGTCCTGCTGCTCGACGTGACCCCGCTCAGCCTGGGGATCGAGACCAAGGGTGGAATCTTCACCAAGCTGATCGAGCGGAACACGACCATCCCGACCAAGCGCTCCGAGATCTTCACGACGGCCGATGACAACCAGCCGTCCGTGCTGATCCAGGTATTCCAGGGCGAGCGCGACATCGCTGCGTACAACAAGAAGCTCGGCACGTTCGAGCTGACCGGCATCCCACCGGCGCCGCGTGGTGTCCCGCAGGTCGAGGTCACCTTCGACATCGACGCGAACGGCATCGTGCACGTCTCCGCCAAGGATCTGGGCACCGGCAAGGAGCAGTCGATGACGATCACCGGCGGCTCGGCCCTGCCGAAGGAAGACATCGAGCGGATGATGCGCGACGCGCAGGAGCACGCCGACGAGGACCGCCAACGTAAGGCCGACGCCGAGGTCCGCAACCTCGCCGAGGCGTTGCAGTGGCAGACCGAGAAGTTCCTGGCCGAGAGCGGCGACAAGCTTCCGCAGAGCGCGAAGGACGAGGTCAACGAGGCCCTTTCCGATCTGCGCGGTGCTCTCGGTGGCTCGGACATCGACCGCATCCGGTCGGCGCACGAGAAGCTGGCCCAGGTCGCCCAGAAGGCCGGCACGATGCTCTACGGCACCGGCGAGGGCGCGGGCGCCGGCACGGGTCCCTCCGCCGGCGCGACTCCGGGCGGTGAGGACGTCGTCGACGCCGAGGTCGTAGACGAGGACGACAAGAAGTGACCGACAACGGGCAGACGGCTGGTCCGGAGCAGAGCTCCGGACCAGCCCGGGAAAAGGTCGTAATCAGAGACAAGCGGAAGATCGACATGTCCGGACAGGCGAAAACTGAGACCGAACAGCGAAAGGGCGAGCCCACGAAAGGCGGCTCGCCTGCGCAGCCGACGACCCCGCCGACCAGCCCGCCGATGGGTCAACCGCCGAAGCCGGCCGAGGTCACGACCGACTCGAAGCACAAGGCACCCGCCGGCAAGCAGGGTGACGGCGCAAGTTCGACGGCCGACGTGACCGAGACCCAAGCCCCGTCGGCCTTCGCCGCCGAACTCGAGGCGTTGCGCTCCGAACTGGACGAGCGGCTTCGCGACCTTCAGCGCATCACCGCCGAATACGCCAACTACCGCAAGCGGGTCGAGCGCGATCGGGGGGTAATGGCGGAACAGACGGTGGCGATGGTCGTCGGCTCGCTCCTGCCGATCCTGGACGACTTCGATCGCGCGCGGGAACACGGCGACCTCACCGGCCAGCTGGGAACGGTTGCGGAGCAGCTCAGCGCGGTCCTGGCCAAGCTAGGCCTGGCCGGGTTCGGAGAGCAGGGTGACGCGTTCGATCCGACCCGACACGAGGCGGTCGCCCATCAGACCTCGACCGAGGTCAGCGAGCCGACCTGCATCGGCATCATGCGGCGGGGATACCTGCTCGGAGACCGGTTGCTGCGCCCGGCACTGGTCGCGGTGGCCGATCCGGAATGACGAAGGTGGCACACCGGCGACCCCGGACAGCTTCACTTTCAATACATCGACTCGTCGGCGGGAGGTGAATCGTGAGTTCCAAGGACTGGCTTGAGAAGGACTTCTATGCAGTCCTCGAGATCTCCAAGTCCGCCTCCCAGGACGATGTCAAGAAGGCGTACCGGCGGCTTGCCCGCCAACTGCACCCCGACCGCAACCCCGGTAACCGGGACGCGGAGGAGCGGTTCAAGGCGGTCTCCGAGGCGTACGACGTGCTCTCCGACCCCGCGAAGCGGCGCGAGTACGACGAGATGCGCTCCCTCTTCGGAGCGGGCGCCTTCCGCCGCAGCGCCCGCGCCGACCAAGAGCAGCAGTACAGCCCGTTCGACCTCAACGACTTGTTCTCCGGCGGCCCCCCGGCCGGCGACCAGCGGTTCGGCGGGGCCGGATTCACCGATCTGTTCGGCACGATATTCGGCGGTGGGGCACGGGCGAGCGGTCGCCGCGGCCCGCAGCGGGGCCGCGACGTCGAGGCCGAGGTGACGCTCGACTTCGCCGACGCTGTGCACGGCGCGACGTTGCCGATCACCCTGCACGCACCGGGCGTCTGCGACACCTGCAACGGTGACGGGGCGAAGCCCGGCACCCAGCCGCGCACCTGCCCCGCGTGCCACGGCACGGGCATGGTGACGTCACCGCAGGGACACTTCGCGATGGCCGAGCCGTGCGTCGAGTGCCATGGCGCGGGGACGGTCGTCGACGAGAAGTGCCCCGAATGCCGCGGGACGGGCGGAGTCACCAAGACCCGGACGCTCAACGTGCGCATCCCGCCGGGCGTCTCCGACGGCCAGCGCATCCGGCTCGCCGGCCGCGGCGAGCCCGGCGTTCGGGGCGGCCAGGCCGGCGACCTTCATCTGCTGGTGAAGGTACGTCCCGACGCGACGTTCGGGCGGGACGGCGATGACCTGACCCTGACGGTGCCGATCAGCTACGCCGAGGCCGTCTTCGGGACGGACCTTCGAGTGCCCACTTTGGACGGAGCGGTTACGCTGCGGGTGCAGCCGGGAACGCCGAGCGGGCGGACCCTGCGGGTTCGTGGTCGGGGTGTGCCCCGTCGGGACGGCGGGCTGGGGGATCTGCTCGTTGTGATCGAGGTCGATGTACCCGCCAGCCTCACGCCCGAGGCCCGCAAGGCGCTCGAGGACTATGCACTGTACGCGCCATCGCCCGCTCGGGGTGTCCTGGACGAGATGGTCCGGCGCCACGAGTTCCGGGGCAGCCACGCGCGGCCGGACTACGGTGGTGATCGCCGGTGAGAGCCGAGTTCTTCTTCGCCGAGGTCAGCAGCGACGATGCGAAGGTGCTGATCATCTCGGTCGCCGCCCGGATGGCCGGGATGCACCCGCAGACCCTGCGCCAGTACGACCGGTTGGGGCTGGTCCAGCCCGGGCGAGCCTCCGGCGGCGGGCGCCGGTACAGCATTCGCGACGTCGCCATCCTGCGCGAGATCCAGCGGCTGAGTCAGGACGACGGGGTCAGCCTTGCCGGCATCAAGCGGATCATCGAACTGGAGCAACTGACGTACGAGCTGCGGCAGCGGATCGCCGACCTCGAGGAGGAGCTAGCCGCCGCCCGGCGGCGACTAGCCGACATTGAGACGATGGGGTATCCCCGCGGTGACCTCGTTCCGCGCGCGACGAGCCGGTCCGCGCTGGTGGTGTGGAGGCCCCGCACGACACGCTGATCCGTGTGCCCGTTTCCCCGGACAGTTGACAGACGGAATCTGGATAGGCCGGGGTTCGTGCTCAGAGCGGCTGTCCGGCCGGGGTGGACAGTCAGGCCGGGGCGCTGCGCTGGAGCGGAACGGCACTTGGAGTTTTCAACCGCCGTGGGGTCCGGACCAGTCCGCCCTCGCACCAGTCGTGGTAGTCGAAGAGGTCCGGCATGGCGAGCAGTACCCGGGTGTTGTGGGCCCACATCTCCAGCAACTCGTCCCCGTCGTCCTCGGCCTGCTCGACCAACCGGCGGAGGCGGCGCTTGGGGTGAGCCCGGAACTTGGTCCGGATGGCATCAGCGGCGTAGATGTACAGGCAGTGCAGCGCGAACCGGCGGGCCGGGCAGCGTGCGTCCATGGCCAGGTCGAACAGCGTCCCGATAAGCCGGTCGCTCGCGACGAGGAGGTCCCAGTCGGGTGGCATGATCTGCAGGCGGATCGAGTCGGGGTGGTACGCCCAGGCACGCAGCTCCGCGGGGGTCGGGTCGACCGGATTCGCGAAGCCTCGAAAACTCACCTGTTGCAGGCTCACGTCACTACTTCCTGAATGCCAGCCGGGCTGGCGTCAAAATAGCGGCAACACGCCACCGTGGGGAAGAGGCGGCGACCGATTTCGAGGTGAATTGTTACCCCAGACCCACGCGTTTCACACCAGACTCGCGCGTCAGACTTGAGCGCACTACACTCAACTCTAGGTCAGAGAACCAGAGGGAGCCATGAATACCGACCGCCTGACAACCAAGAGCCGTGAGGTCATCACGACCGCGGCTGCGATCGCCGACAAGAACGGGCACCCCACGGTCGAACCGTGGCACCTGCTGCTCTCGCTGCTCGACACCGGTGGCTCGACCGCCACCGCCCTGCTCCGGGCCGTTGGTGCCAACCCGGCCGACATCCGCCGGGCTGCCGCCCGCTCGGTCGAGAACCTGCCGCGGGCCACCGGGCCGAGTGTGGCCAATCCGACGCTGTCCCGCGAGTTCGTCAACGCGCTGGAGGCGGCCGAGCAGATCGCCCGTCCGCTGGGCGACGAGTACGTCTCCACCGAACACATCCTGGCCGGCCTGGCCCGTGTGGGCGGCGATGTCTCGAGACTTCTGAAGCAGGCGGGCGCGACCGAGGAGAACCTCGTCGCGGCGTTCCCCACCGTACGTGGGGGCGACCGACGTATCACCACAGCCGACCCCGAGCAGACGTACCAGGCGTTGGAGAAGTACGGCGTCGACCTGACGACGCGGGCCCGCGAAGGGAAGATCGACCCGGTCATCGGCCGCGACGCCGAGATCCGCCGGGTCGTGCAGGTACTGTCCCGGCGGACGAAGAACAACCCGGTCCTCATCGGTGAGCCGGGCGTCGGCAAGACCGCCATCGTGGAGGGTCTCGCCCAACGCATTGTCGCCGGCGACGTGCCGGAGAGTCTGCGCGGTAAGCGACTCGTCAGCCTCGACCTCGGCGCGATGGTCGCCGGCGCGCAGTATCGCGGCCAGTTCGAGGAGCGCCTCAAGAGCGTGCTGGAAGAGATCCAGAACTCGGACGGGCAGATCATCACTTTCCTCGACGAGCTCCACACGGTCGTCGGCGCCGGCAAGGGCGAGGGCTCCATGGACGCCGGCAACATGCTCAAGCCGATGCTGGCCCGCGGCGAGCTCCGCATGGTCGGAGCGACCACATTGGACGAATATCGGGAGCATATCGAGAAGGACGCCGCGCTCGAGCGGCGGTTCCAGCCGGTGTTCGTGGGAGAGCCGTCGGTGGCCGACACGATCGGCATCCTGCGCGGGCTCAAGGAGCGCTACGAGGTTCACCACGGCGTGAGGATCACGGACTCGGCGCTGGTTGCCGCTGCGGCCTTGTCCGACCGCTACATCTCCGACCGGTTCCTGCCCGACAAGGCGATCGACCTCGTGGACGAGGCGGCGTCCCGGCTCCGGATGGAGATCGACTCGAGGCCGGTCGAGGTTGACGAGATCGAGCGGGCAGTGCGCCGACTCGAGATCGAGGAGATGGCCCTGGCGAAGGAGCCCGACCCGGCCTCCGTCGAGCGGCTGGCCGCGCTGCGCAAGGAGCTGGCCGACCGACGCGAACAGCTGGCCGCCCTCGGTGACCGCTGGCGCAACGAGAAGGAGCACATCGCGAAGATCTCCACCATCAAGGAGCAGCTGGACGCCCTGCGCCGGGAGGCGGAGCGGGCTGAGCGCGATCTGGAGCTGGAGAAGGCATCCGAGCTCCGCTACGGCCGGATCCCCGAACTCGAACGGCGGCTCGCCGAGGCCGAGCTGGAACTGTCCACATTGCAGCATGACGGGGCGATGCTCAAGGAGGAGGTCGGCCCCGACGACATCGCGGCGGTCGTCTCCGCCTGGACCGGCATCCCGGCCGGACGGTTGATGGAGGGCGAGACGGCCAAGCTGCTGCGGATGGAGGAGTCGTTGGGGCGGCGGGTGGTCGGCCAGCCCGAGGCGATCGCCGCCGTGGCGGATGCAGTTCGCCGGGCGCGGACCGGTCTGGCCGACCCGGACCGCCCCACCGGCTCGTTCCTCTTCCTCGGACCGACCGGCGTGGGTAAGACCGAACTGGCCAAGGCTCTTGCCGAGTTCCTCTTCGACGACGAGCGGGCGATGGTGCGTATCGACATGAGTGAGTACGGCGAGAAGCACTCGGTCGCCCGATTGGTCGGTGCACCTCCTGGGTACGTCGGGTACGAGGAGGGCGGCCAGCTGACGGAGGCGGTTCGCCGCCGACCGTACAGCGTGATTCTGCTCGATGAGATCGAGAAGGCTCACCCGGAGGTCTTCGACATCCTGCTCCAGGTGCTCGACGACGGTCGGTTGACCGACGGGCAGGGCCGCACCGTCGACTTCCGCAACGCCATCCTGATCCTGACCTCGAATCTCGGCTCGCACGCCGTCGCCGATGACCTTACCGATCCGACCCTCACTGAGGCCCAGCGCCGGGACGCGGTCATGGTTGCGGTACGGGCGCACTTCAAGCCCGAGTTCCTCAACCGCCTCGATGACGTCGTGGTGTTCCACGCGCTGACGGTGGACGATCTCAGCTCCATTGTGGACATCCAACTGGATCTGCTGCGGCAGCGGCTGGCTGGGCGCCGGCTCATACTGGAGGTGACCGACTCGGCGCGGCTGTGGCTCTCGCGGCACGGGTACGACCCGGTGTACGGAGCCCGGCCGCTGCGTCGGCTCATCCAGACCGAGATCGGCGACAAGCTGGCCCGCTCGCTGCTCGCCGGCGAGGTGCGCGACGGGGACAGGGTCATCGTCGACCGTCCCCCACGGGCCGAGAGCCTGACCGTGACCCGGGCCTGATCGGGGTTGCGGGCGGGTTGACCGCCTCCGCCCGGCGGGGTTGACCATGGCACCGGTAGCGTAGGGCAACCCATCGCGAAAGGACCGCCATGTCGTACCCGATCGAGGCGTCGGAAGCGCCGAGGAGTCGTCCGGGAACGGTGATGTTCGCCCGGTTGCTGGCATTCGCCATCGCCGCGCTTCTCGTGGTGGCCGGCATCGGAATCATTGTGACGCTCTCGGATCTGCGCCTCATGGTGATCGGCTCCAACCCGCAGAATCTCACCGACGCCGACCTGACGCGGGTCCAGCACATTTTGGAGGCGGTGGTGGGAGTGCTCGTCGCTCTGCTCGTCGCCGCCCAGCTCACGGTGGCGTTCCTGCTCGGCGCGCCCCGAAACGGCGCGCGGATCATGGCCTGGATCGTGGACGGACTGGTCGTCCTCTGCTGCGGCTGCGGGCTGGGCAACGCCGTGGTGCGGGGCTCCGGCAACACGCAGGCCACGAGCGGCAACGCGTCGGTCGAGATCTCCACGGCCGGCATCCCGGCCGGGCTCGACATCCTGGTCTCGGTCTCGTTGCTCTTCGCTGTCCTGGCCGCGTTGACCTTGGTCATCCTGCTCGCCCTGCCGGCGTCCAACGACTACTTCCGGCCGGCGCCGGTGATGTGGACGCCCGGCGCGTGGCCGGGCGGCCCGCCGCCCGGTGGTCCGCAGTATCCGCAGCCCGGTGCTCAGCCGCCTGGTTCACAACCGACGTGGCAACCGCCGACGTTGCCGCCCATCGGGGCGCCACCACCGCCAACCGCGCCACCGGGTGCACCGCCTCCGCCTGCCGCGCCGCCTCCGCCCGCCGGGCCGCCAGGCGCACAGCCGGGCGCCCCGCAGCCGCCGTCGGCCCAGCCGCTGCCTCCACCGCACGTGTCCCCGCCGGACGACCGGCTCAGGCCGCCGCCTCCGCCTCCGCCGACGGACCCGACGGCGCCACCGTCCGATCAGCCGTAGCCTCCCCGTCAATAGATGACATGCACCGGTCGGGCTCGCCGCGGACCGGTGGGCTGATGGTCTCGGGTCGGCGTGATCGGGTGGGGACCTCCTCAGCTCAGACGCATCGTTGATGCGTTCGACTCATCGGTCACGGAGCTTGAGG
>JBKPDY010000039.1:0-5697 GCA_046728155.1 Actinomycetota bacterium | reverse complement strand
ACCGTACTCAACCTGGCGGCCGGGCGTGCGTTCACTCCCAGATGGAGAGCAGCGGGCACCTTCGCCGGTCGATCTGAGCGGCTCCTGTGACATGCCCCGATCCGGGTCTGCGCGTGATGAGCCGGCTAGCTGGGGCGGTCGGGCGGCGGGGCTCCTTCGTCGTCGCCAGCCGTTGCCGGATCGGTGTCGGCCTCGTCGCGGGCCTGGAGGCGCTCAGACAGGAGCACTTTGAATCCGGCTGCTATGGGGATTGCCATCAGAGCGCCGATCAGTCCGAGTGCAGTGCCGCCGATCAAGGTGGCGAGCAGCACGGCGCCGGGCCTGAGTTGGATCGGTTTGTGCATGATCCGCGGTGCTATTGCGTAGTTTTCAAGCTGCTGGTAAAGCACGAAGAATACTGCAAGGAGCACTGTATTCGGCCACAGAGATGTCGTGGGCAGCGCAACCAGCACACAGATGACCGCGCCAAGCGTCGCCCCGATCGTGGGAATGAGGTCGGTCACTGCGACCAGGAACGCCAACGGCGCGGCGAGAGGCACCCGTAGCGCGGTCAGCGCGGCGAAGGCCGCCACGCCGGCGACGAGCGAGATGAGGATGTTCCCGCTCGTATAGGCGCCCACCTTGTCGACCATCACGTCAACGATCCGGCTGAACTGGGCTCGCCGAGCCCGCGGGACCAGCAGCACCGCGCCGCGGCGCAACTGAGGCAGGTCGGCCAGGAAATAGACGGTAAACACTGCCACGGTCAGCGTCGACAGCACCGCCGAGAACACCCGTCCAGTGGCTCCGAACACGCCGCTGCTTAACCGGTCGGGCAGGCTGGCGGCCACGCTCTCGATCTGCCTGGTTGCGTGAAAGCGATCGCCGATTCGGCGGATGTTGGCCCACCGCTCCTGCAGGCCGGGGAGGTGCTCGGGAAGGTCAGTCACCATCGCTTGGAACTGTTGGACCATCGTCGGAATCACCGCTTGCAGGAACGCGGCGACAGTACTGAGCGTCACGAGGACGACCACCAAGACGGCAAATCCCCGGCGCATATGCCAGCGGGTCAGCATGCGTACGGCAGGATCGAGGCTGATCGCCAGGAACAAGGCGACCAACACGCGGATGAGTACGTCGCGAGCGGCGTAGACGGCTGCCGCTGTTGCGACGGCCGCGACGGCACCGAGGCTCCATAACATGCCCTGGCGGAACAGCATCATCGGCCGCATGCGGGCGCCTTCCTGCCCAGGGGAGAGCGCCGCGGAACCTTGTCACTCATCACTCCACCCCGACTCGCCGGCCAGGCGCCTCACGCCTGGCCGTGCTACCGTCAATGCGACTATCGCCAATGTCGCGCTAGCGCCCTGGCTCATCGTACGGCGGCGGCCCGCTGGCCGAGGCAGTCTGGCCAGGTCGAGGACGGCGGGTGGGGCGAGATGCCGCGGTGGTGATCCTCAGATCGCGGGCCTTCTGCCCGCCACAGGCATCGTTGCGCCAGAATACCGTCGAGTCCCACAGCCCCCGGCTGGCAAAGAATGTGGTCCACGGATTCGCGTTCCGCGAGAGGCCAGCGGCGTTAGGTTGGAATGTCACCGATGAGGCCGGGAGGAAGATCATGGACTTCTTATCGCGACTCGACGGACTCCAGCAGCACGTCGCGAATGCCAAGAACGGGGTGCAGGCCGCCGCCACCGAGAATCGTGACCAGCTCAGGCAGCGCATCGACCAGGCGCAGGTCGACGGGAACCGGGCCGCCGAGGATGCACAACGTTCGGATAAGGCTCCCACCAGCGCAAAGAACAAGTGGAAGCAGATGAGGGCCGACGCCGCCGACAAAATGAGCGAGGTCAAGGCACGGATCGACACGCGGAACCGACAGATCGACGCCGACGCGGCCGCGACGGATGCGGACCTGGCGGAGGCCGATGCAACCGACGCCATCGATTACGCCGCCTGGACAGTTGACAACGCGCGGCTGGCCATTCTGGACGCGATCGACGCCCGCGCCTACGCGAACATGCGCGCCAGCACAGCAGCTTCCTAGCTTCGGCGCCGAACCCGGCGGGAAGCCATTACAGCGCGGAGATGCTACCGGCACACGGAGCCCGGACCCGTAGAGTCGATACCGGGCCGCGCGGTGGTAAGTCGCAGAGGAGCGTGCTATGACGAGCGATACGATGTCGTCCCGCGTGTTGCGGGCTGGCGTGCGGGACTTATCTGGGATCTGGTGGTGGTTTCTGCTCCTCGGGATCCTGTGGACCTTGTTCGGCATGTTCGTGCTGTCCTACCGGGTGGGCAGTGTGGCCGCGGTGGCGGCGCTCGTAGGCGTGGCGTTCCTGTTTGGAGGCCTTACCCTGCTCGCATTGGCCGCATGGGTCCCGGGCTGGCGGTGGCTGTTCATTGCAGTTGGGATCTTGGCGGCGGCCGCTGGGATCATGACCTTCGTGTGGCCAGACATCACGTTGTACGTCGTGTCGGTCTTTCTCGCCTGGTACCTGATCGTCTTTGGCATCATCCACCTCGTCAGCGCGCTGGCCGGCCCCAAGCTGGCGTGGTGGTGGACGCAGCTGCTACTGGGGCTCGCCGAGCTGGTCCTGGGTGTATGGGCGATCCGTTCCTGGGAACGGTCGCTGCTTACGCTGGTAACCCTGGTCGGAGTGTGGGCCATCTTCCACGGGGTGAACCAGATCTTCGGAGCGTTCTCCTTACGAGAGGTCGGCAAGGGGGTGGAGCGCGCGTCGAGCTGACAACCAGCCGGCCGGGCGTCGCTTCGGGCCGGTCCGTGCCAGGCCTGGTCGGCCTGGCACGGAGTCCGCATGTGGCTTGACGGCGAGCATGACCATCCAGACGCCCTGCCAGCACCGCCGTCGGTCAGCGCGGGCCGGCGTTGGGCGGCCCGCGGGGCCATTGTCGCCGCGGTAGCCGGCAGTCCTCGTCCCGGTGATCGTCGCGGGTGACACCCGACTCTGGCTCTTGCACGGCATTTGCGGTGGCATGTACAGCGCGTGCGGCGGGTTCCGTTGGGCTTAGGGTGACGACTGGTCGGTCACGCCGCATACCTTCCATGTCCCCTCACGTACGACGTCGAATGTCCACGTTCGTTGCCCGCTGGGCGCCACGACGTCCTCCGGGTAGAGGAACCGGATGGTCGATGTCACGATGGCATGATTGTCGTCGGGCTGAGTTCGCAGGGTTGTCGAGTCCAGTCGATCTGCTTCGCTGCGGGGTCTTCTATTCCCTTGACCGCCGTGAACGCCTGCGCCGCGCTCCACTGTGAACACACCACAGACTGGGTACGCGGCTGGCTCTGGTCGAGTATGACGGCCCTGAGGAAGGCCTCGACCGCCAGTGGCGGCGTCGACGTGTCGGCCTCTGACGACGTTACGAGTACGACGAATGCGGCCCCGATTCCGGCCACCATGAGGCCGAGAATGGCCATGCCCGACCAGAGCGATGCCCGGCGAAGACGGCGGGCGCGGACCTCATCCGCCGATGGAGTCGTTCCGGGCGCGCTCTTGCCCACGCTCGGCAGCGTACCGTCCGCGCTGGACGCCTCCCATGCTCGCGGAGTTGTCTAGCAGCCGCATTTCTCGGCGGTCGTCGTCAGCCGACCGGCGGCCGCCGGGGCGGGATCCACCTCGCGGATGTAGCCTCGATGATGCCGTGGTGTCGCCGCCTCGACCATCGACGAAGCGAGTGTGCCCGACGTGTCGCCCAACAACGCATAGCAGGCAACGCCTTTCTCCGCAGACTGCCTTCAGCGCCTCGACCAAGTGGCCGTCGTGTCAGAGCCCGGACGTGGCGTTTGCGGGCCCGCACCTGCTGCTCGGCGACGAGCCGCGCCTGGCCGATGCCGTTGGTGGCCGTGGTGTACCGCGCGATGCCGTCCGGCGCGGTTACGGCGATGTGGTGGCGGTAGTACGTGCGGCCGGAGACGACGGTGCGCACCACGCGGGCAAGCCAGCCGCCTGTGATCGGTTGATAGATCGCCGCGGCGCCGACGATGGTCCAGCCGGGCTCGTCGGCCAGGACCGACACGTGCTATCGGCCACAGTTCAGTGTTGCGCGTCCAGCGGGCCGACGTGGCCGGGCGGCACGATAACCGGTGCATCGCAGCCGATGACGCGACACCGGAAGACGTGGTGACCGCGTCCGTCGACGTTCGCCGGACAGTCCCGGCACGTCACGAACGGCAAGCTGACCTCACCCGGCATCAGCGGATGCCCTCGGGCGTCCGTCGGCGGTACCCAGGGCCACCGTGAGGGTGCCCGCACCGGTTCGGTATCGAAAGTGGGCGCGTGCCTCTGAAGGGTGATCTTGGTACACGGCGGCCTGTTGGCGCGCCTCGGGCTGAACCGGCGGTCCTTTTGGCGGACGTCTCCATCGATCTTCGCGGCGTCGAGATGTAGCCACATGACATGTCGTTATCTCCCCGATCTGCCGTCAGAGCCGATCAGAGCTGACCCTTTCGTCAGGGCTGCAATTGAGAATAGAACCCCTTGTCGGTTATCGATCAGAGCCCGCGACCCATTCGCCGCCGCCTTAACGCCTCGCAGTGGCCTGGGTGCGTCAGCGGGGCCAACCAGCGAAAGCATCTGTCGACCGATGGCCGTGGCTATCGGCGTTGCGACCGCATTGCCGATAGCTCCCATACCGCGCGACCGGGGTACCGGAAACTCGTATCCATCGGGAAATCCTTGGACTCGGGCAGACTCCCGCACGGCGAGGTAGCGAAGGCTCCCATTGTCGAAGCGGATCATCGCCTCGCCACCGCTGACTCCCTGGACACCAGCCTTGATGGCCTTGGCCGGCCAGTCGAGTGGGCTTCCAGAATGCTTCGCATACGCTCGTGCTCCCGGTATGCCTCTGTGATCGGCGACGCCGGATGACTCCTTGCCATCAACCGGAGTTGGCAGGCCCGAATAGCGTCGCGGACCGTTTTCCATCGCTCGCCTTCCGGTCGCCCAGTCGCCTTAAGATCGCTGACTCGCCTCTCGAGGTCTGGTGGCAGCTCAGGAACGGGAAGCTCGTGCCCGGTCTGTCGTCGAGTGCGGCAGCTCTGACGCCCACCGACAACCTCCGACAGACTCTGTGCGGGCAGGCTCCACCGACGACCGGCGGCAAATGCCCGGCAACGGGCCCCGACTGAACAGTTCGCACTGGTCAACGCGCTGCGGTTGTCGGACTGTAAATCCGTCGCGAAAGCTACCGAGGTTCGAATCCTCGACCCGCCACCACTCCGACGAACGGCCTCTGACCTGCGACAACGCGGTCAGGGGCCGTTCCCGACCGGTCCGACGCAGGCCCACCAGATCCCGCTCAGACCAGCTCGCTGTGGCAAATGCGTGGCAAAGTTTTGGTTCGCGCGTGATCATCGGCACCGCAGCCCTGGCCAGTGCGTTGACCTTGAAGGATCGCCGGGTTTGCGACACGCCGGGCATGGCGTCGAACGGACCTCACGCGCCGAGGGGCAGGGTGGCGTCCACCAGTTGGTCTGGCGGGCTCAGGAGTTGGCCGATGTGGGGCCCGCCCGGCCGGGCCGGCGCGTGGGTCGGCGAAGCGGGCTATGGGTTTGTCAGCGGGGGGTGGTGGCCGAAGCTGGTCAGCAGGGCCGCGTGCGCGATGCGGATCGCCTCGTCGAGGTCGATGCCGAGACCGGTGGCGGTCGACGCGTAGTCGTGCGCGGCTTGTTGTACGCGTACCCGGGCCTCGTCG
>JBKPDY010000038.1:0-17540 GCA_046728155.1 Actinomycetota bacterium | reverse complement strand
ATCCCGGCCGTAACACCATTCAGCGCCGGCACGACTCCGCAGATAACACGACACAACGGCCCGATTCTCGGTATCACCGCGGGTTGGGAGCTCTTCGGGCTCGGCGACGCCGGACTGGTCCGGATCGAGTTCGCCCGCGGGATCGTGACGAGAACGCCAGTCGAGTCTTACGGCACCGGACCGGTCTGGCTGGTGGTCGGGGACGACTGGGCGGTCATCCGGCCGCTCGATCACGTCCGCGGATACGTCGTCAGGGACGGCAGGAGCGCCGCTCTGGCGACCGGCGTTCTGATCGACGGCCGCCCAGCTCTGCCAGGCCCTGACCACCGCACGCTCTGGCTCGGCATCGTGGCTGACACGCTGTCCTTGGTCGGCCCGGACGGCCTGCCGAGCGCGACGCCGATGCGGTTGCCCGAGGGCATGGTCGGCCTTCCGGGCTCCGACGGCACCGGCTACGTCGTCGCGCGCGCAACCAGCGGGTGGTACCTCGTCAAACCGGATGGCTTCTCGCGGATCACACCCGGCGACCTGCTCGGGATCGGCGCGACCCGCTGGCTCGTCAACGAATGTGACTCACGGCGGCGCTGTGCGCTGGTCGTCATCGACCGGGCGACCGGTGCCCGGCGGGCCCTTGCCGTCCAGCTCGCCGGCACCGCCCCGCCTCGGGATGGCGTCGTCTCACCGGACGGCCGAACCACAGCGATCATCGAGTATCCGAGTGTGCACCTGATCGACCTCGTGAGCGGAGCCGACCGAAGGATCGACGCGGCCGGCCTGATCGCACCCCTCGTCGGTACCGGCATGGTGTGGGCACCGGATAGCCGCCACCTGTTCGTCGCCGGCGCCGACGACAGACTCTGGGCGGTCGACCCGGCCACCGGCGTCGCGGTGGGACTGGGCATGGACATCCCGCCGGTGAGGGTCCTGTCGGCGCGTGGCTGACGATCATCCCGCGGCCCGAGCCCGCAGCACGGCGTCGTAGACCCCGCGCCGGGTCAGCCCGTGCCGCTTGGCCACTGACGCGATCGCCTCGTTGCGGCGGGTGCCCTCGCGTTGCCCGGCGGCCACCTCGGCGGCCAGCGTCTCATCGTCCACATGCGACTGTGCCGGCGGGGCTCCGGCCACCACGATCGTTATCTCGCCGCGAACCTCGCCCGCCCCGGCCCACTCGGCCAGCTCGCCGAGGCCGCCGCGGCGGACCTCCTCGTAGGTCTTGGTGAGCTCCCGGCAGACGGCGGCTGGGCGGTCCGGCCCGAAGGCGTCCACCGCGTCGACGAGGGCCAAAGGCAGCCGGCGCGGTGACTCGAAGAAGACGAGGGTCCGATCCTCGGCCGCGAGCGCGGCGAGCCGGCCGCGTCGTTCGGCCGGCCGCCTGGGAAGGAATCCCTCGAAACAGAACCGGTCGCTGGGCAGGCCGGATACGGCCAGCGCCGTGGTGACTGCGGAGGGACCCGGCGCCGCCGTGACCGGGATCCCCGCGTCAACGGCGGCCCGCACCAACCGGAAGCCCGGGTCGGAGACGCTCGGCATGCCGCCATCGGTCACGAGCGCCACGGTGGCCCCAGCCACGGCGGCCTCGATCAGTTCCGGCGTGCGGCGCTGCTCGTTGCCTTCGAAGTACGAGACGAGCCGGCCGCTGACCTCGACGCCGAGGTCGCGGGCAAGGCGTAGCAACCGCCTCGTATCTTCGGCTGCGATGACGTCCGCCTCGGTGAGCATCGCCGCGAGACGGGCCGACGCGTCGGCAGGGTTGCCCAGCGGTGCCCCCACGAGCACGATCCGCCCGTCCGTCACCGTGCCCTCCGCCCTCATCGCCGCTGTGATGCTCTGCTCGCCTCCGCGCTCGCTCCGCACCTGCCACCCCACGAAGACGCTCCGCTGCGCTCCACGCCTTCGCGGGGACCCCGGCTCGGGCCTGGCGGTCCTGCGATGCTCACTCGCTGTCGGCTCGCTTATCACGCAGCCTACGATCGCGGGGTGAGCGCGCAGGTCACCGCCGCCGAACGGGCAAGCGAGGAGTCCGAGCCGAGGGCGGTCGCGGATTCCATCCGCGGCCGGCTCGAACCCATCAACGCGTGGACCTGGTGGTCCTGGATCGGCGCGATCTGGGTGACCGCGATAGCCGCCATCATCCGGTTCGTCAACCTGGGCCAACCGAACCAGGTGGTCTTCGACGAGGTCTACTACGCCAACGAAGGTCAGCAGATGCTCGACCACGGCGTCGAGTGGAAGACGGCGACGGATTCGGCCGGCCACGTCACGGGCTCGTACGCGGACTTCGTGGTCCACCCGCCCCTCGGCAAGTGGATCATCGCGGCGGGGATCAAGCTGTTCGAGGGATCGAACTCGGTCACCGCCGCGTTCGGCTGGCGCTTCATGGCCGCGGTCTGCGGCACCCTCGCCGTTCTCGTCATCACCCGGGTGGCCCGGCGGATGTTCCGCTCGACTGTCCTGGGTTGCGCGGCCGGCCTGCTCATGGCCTTGGACGGGATGGAGTTCGTCCTCTCCCGCACGGCCATCCTCGACATCTTCCTGATGTTCTTCATCGTCGTGGCCCTGGCCTGCCTGGTGCTCGATCGAGACGATCGGCGCCGCCGCTGGCTGCGCGAGCTGGAGACGGGGCTCGACCCGACCCTGCCCGGTCGCGACGGCCGGCCGCGGATCTCCTGGGCGAGCGTCCCGTGGTGGCGGCTGGCCGCCGGTATCGCGCTCGGCGCCGCGTGCGGGGTCAAGTGGAGCGGCGTGTGGTTCATTCCGGTCTTCGCCGCATTGATCTTCTGGTGGGGCGTCGGGCTGCGCCGCACGGTCGGCGCCCGGCGCCCGTGGCGGGACACCTTGCTCGACGAGGGCGGCTGGATCGCCGCGATGGTCGGTATCGCGTTCGTGGCGTACCTCGCCACATGGACCGGCTGGTTCCTGACCAACGACGGATGGGACCGTCACCTGCTGGCCTCGCAAGGGAAGAAGGAGTATCCGATAATCGGGGCCCTGCAGAACCTGTACAACTACCACCGGGAGATGCTTCACTTCCACGCCAACCTGAGCACCGCGCATCCCTACCAGTCCTGGCCGTGGCAGTGGCTGATCCTCGGCCGTCCCGTCGCCTTCTACTGGAGCAGTGACCCGGGCTGCGGCGCATCCAGCTGCGCCGCGGAGATCATCCTGCTGGGTACGCCCGCGCTCTGGTGGGCGTTCGTACCGGCACTGATCGGGACGGCCTGGTTCGGCATCAGCCGGCGCGACTGGCGGGCGCTGCTGATATTCGCCGGAGTAGTGGCAGGGATCGTCCCCTGGTTCCCGTACGAGTGGGCCGACCGGACGATGTTCTACTTCTACGCGCTGCCCGCCGAGCCGTTTCTCGTTCTGTCGGTGGTCTACGTCCTCGGTGCCTTGATCAACGCCCCGACCGTACGTCTCGGCTGGCGATCTCGCTCGCCGTTGCGCGTCTCCACCGCAGACCGACGCCTGTACGGCACGATCTTCGCCGGAGCGTTCGTCCTGCTCGTCGCGTTGTGCTTCTGGTGGTACTACCCCCTGTACGTCGGCTCGGCCATCCCGTACGACAGCTGGCTACGGCACATGCTGCTGGGCAATCGGTGGGTGTGACGGCCGGGTCCGTTCGAGTCGGTCCCGGTGGGCCCCGGCGCGGCGCGGACCCTCGGCGGAGAGGGCCAGCGCCGGCCTTGGGACTGGGCCGCTAGGGTTTCGGCGGCGTTGCACCGCCGTGTACGTCTGCCTATTTGGCCCGTTCGGCGAGGTCGACCAACGCCGCCGCGGCCCGGAAGTACTTGTTGCGCCCGAGGTCGCCGATCGTCTTGATGTTGAACGCCTGCTCGAGCAGCTTCGCGTCGCCCTCGCTCACACCCGAGAGTGCAGCCACGGGGGCGTCGACGAGGTCGTTGAGGGGCTTCTCCTCGTACGCCTTGTCGAGGATCTTGTCCAGATTGGCGCTGACTGCCATGACTTCCTCCTGTTCTGCGGGGCGAACGACGCCACCGCCATCGATCTCACCACACAACGTTGTCCCCTGATGCACCGGCGGCCCGGTCGGTGGCCTGCGCGCGCATGCTCCGGACCACATCATCGCGCCCTTCCATCACGAGCCGCCGCAGCGCCGGTGCCAGGTCGGGGTTGGAGAGGAATGAGTCGGTCCGGTCGAGTGTGTCCTGCACGATACGCCACCGCGGGTAGAGACCGGCGACGATGTTGCGGGCGATCTCATATGTACGGGTCTGCCAGATTCCGGCCAGCGCGTCGAAGTACGGGTCGACGTACGGCGCGAGCAGCTCGGGCTGGCTGAACTGGACGAATCCCAGGCCGATCCGGCTTGACGTCCCTCCGATGATCGCGTCCTGAGTACGGTTGGGCAGGTCGTCGCGCTCGATCACAGACGCCCATGCTCGTGCCTTTGCGTCGGGGGTGGGGCGGGCGGCGAGAGCTCCCTCGGCGTACTCCTCGCCGGCGGTCGTCCGGTCGCGGTCCAGCTCGGCCGCTATCTCGTCGGCGCCCGCGCGACCGGCGCGGATCAGCGGAGTGAGCAGGGCCCAGCGCAGCTCGGTGTCGATATCCAGCCCGGCGACCGTCGTCGTGCCGTTGCGAAGGTCGGCCAGCAACCCCATGTCCGCGTCGCCGGTGGCCACGAGCGCGAATAGCCGCAGCCAGGCGAGTTGGAGATCGTCGCCAGGCTCGGCCTCAGTCAGCCAACGCCGCGCTGCCGCCGCGACATGTGCCGCGGCCTGCGCGAGGGCTGGTGGGTCCACATAGGACCGTAACGCGACGACCAGGTTGCTGTGCAGGGTCTGGACGACCGAGATGTCGGACTCCCCGCCGATGCCGTCGAGCACCATCCGGATGAACGAGCGGGCGGGCATCTCGGCCGAACGCACCATATCCCAGGTCGCGGTCCAGCACAGGGCCCGAGCCAGCGGGTCCGCGAGCCGGCCGATGTCTGAGACCACAGTGGACAAGGATTGCCGGTCAAACCGGATGGTGGCGTAGGTGAGGTCGTCGTCGTTGAGCAGCACCAGGTCGGGCCGGGCGAGACCGACGAGAGCCGGCACCTCGGTCCGTGCGCCCGTGATGTCGACCTCCACCCGGTGTACCCGCTCGAGTGACTCATCCGTACGGGAGTAGAGCCCGACCGCGATCCGGTGTGGACGGAGCGTGGGGTGCTCCGCCGGCGCGTCCTGCAGTACGGCGAATGAGGTGAACGCTCCGTCCGGCCCGACGTCGTACGAGCCCCGTAGTGTGTTCGGACCGGCCGTCTGGAGCCACACAGCCGCCCACGACGTAAGGTCGCGTCCGGACGCCTCGGCCAGTACAGCCAGCAGATCGTCCAATGTGGTGTTTCCCCACGCGTACCGGTCGATGTAGGTGCGCAAACCGGCGATGAAGGCGCCGCCGCCGACCCACGTCACGAGTTGCTTGAGCGCCGCGGCGCCCTTCGCGTAGGTGATCCCGTCGAAGTTGAGCCCCACGTCCTCGAGATCGCTGATGGTGGCGACGATGGGGTGCGTTGACGACATCTGGTCCTGGCGCAGCCCCCACGCCTTCTCAGCGTTGGCGAAGGCGGTCCAGCCCTCCCGCCATCGGGTGGCCTCGACCAGGCACCGCACCGAGACGTAGGACGCCACGGACTCCTTCAGCCACATGTCGTCCCACCACCGCATCGTGACGAGGTCGCCGAACCACATGTGGGCGAGCTCATGCAGGATCGTCTCGGCCCGCGCCTGGCGGCGGGCATCGGTGACCTTCGACCGGAACAGGTACCTCTCCGAGAAGGTCACGCAGCCGACGTTCTCCATCGCCCCGATGTTGTACTCGGGCACAAAGACCTGGTCGTACTTCTCGAACGGGTACGGGTGGCCGAACAGAGGCAGGTAATATCCGAAGCCCTGCTTGGTGACCTCGAAGATCTCATCTGGGTCGAGGTACGGGGCGAGCGACTGACGGCACAGCACGGCTAGCGGGACGACCTGGCCCGAGGGCGCGGTATACGTATCCTGCACCTGATGGAACTCCCCCGCGATCACCGCCGCGATGTAGGTGGAGATACGCGGAGTCGGAGCGAAGCGCCAGATCGAGGCGTCTTCCCGGCCGGCGAGGGGCTCCGGCTTCGGTGTGGTCGAGTTGGAGAGCACCGTCCAACCGCTCGGAGCGGTGATCGTGAAGGTGAACGTCGCCTTCAGGTCCGGCTGCTCGAACGTGGCGAACACCCGCCGAGCCTCGGGAATCTCGAACTGGGTGTAGAGGTATGTGCGACCGTCGGCCGGGTCGATGCTGCGGTGCAGGCCCTCGCCGGTGTTCATGTACGCGCAGTCCGCCACAACCCGCAGCTCGTTCGAGGCGGCGAGGTCGTCCAGTGCGATGCGACTGTCCTGATAGGATGCTTGCGGATCAAGTAATCGTCCATTGAGGATAACCTGGCGGACCGACGGAGCCACGAGGTCGGCGAATGTCGACGACCCCGGTTGCGGGCAGTCGAAGCGGATCACCGTCGTCGAGGTGAACGTTTCACCGGTCGAGCTGAGGTCGAGATCGATCTCGTACGAGTCGAGCCGCAGCAGCGCACGTCGTTGGGCGGCCTCATCGTAGGTGAGGTTGGCTCCAGGCATCCTGTCTCCGTCTACTGTGGTTGGTTGCGGCCGATCCAGCGGTTCCAGGCCTCCGGGTCGGCCTTGAGTTCGGCCCAGGGGTCGTAGTCGACCTCAAGCTCGCCCTGGGGCGGCCGCTCGGCCTCGGGGACGTTGCGCAGGTTCAGCCGGATCCGGTACCACGCGCTACTCCGGCCCCGCATCGCGTCGACCAGGACGTCTGCGGGAGCCAGCCGCTCCCACACGTGGGGATGACGCTCGCGCCACCGATTCAACCCCGCCATCGCCTCGTCCTTGCTGGCCGCCCGGGCGATCTCGATCAGGGGCATCGTCGTGCGCCGCCGGCCACTTGCTCCACTCGTCTTGCCCGGAGCGGCCTGCGCCACCGAGCCTGACGGCGGCGCCTGCACTCCGGCCGCCTTCTGTGCCTCGGCCAGCTCGAGCAGTGAGGCGATCGAGCCGGCGACATCGTCGATCCCGGCCGACGGGTCGCCCGACCCGGCCAGGCGTCGCGGGACGGTATCGATCGTGTACCACTCCGGCTCAGAGGTGGGCACCTCGTCCCACGTCAGCGGAGTCGACACCCGGGCATCGGCGGTGGGCCGGATCGAGTACGCCGACGCCGTCGTCCGGTCCTTGGCGTTCTGGTTGAAGTCGACGAAGACGCCCTCCCGCTCCTCCTTCCACCATCGGCTGGTGGCGAGGTGGGGCACGCGCTCCTCCACCTCGACGGCGAGCGCATACGCCGCGCGTCGCAGTTGGGCGAACGTCCACTGTGGTGCGATCCGGCAGTAGATGTGCATGCCGCGGGAGCCGGTGGTCTTCGGCCAACCGACGAGGCCGTGGTCGGTCAGTACCTCGCGGACGACCAGCGCCACCTCGCGTACCTGTCCCCACGGCACACCGGGGATCGGGTCCAGGTCGACCCGAAGCTCGTCCGGGTGGGCCAGGTCCGCCGCCCGTACCGGATGCGGATGCATGTCCACGCACCCGAGGTTGACCAGCCAGGCGAGGTCCGCCTCGTGCCGTACCACGATCTCGTGAGCGCTGCGCCCGGACGGATACTTCAGCTCGACCGTCTCGATCCAGTGCGGACGGTTCTCCGGTGCCCGCTTCTGGTAGAAGGCCTCGCCGTCGATACCGTTGACGTACCGCTTCATCGCCATCGGCCGTCCGCGTATCCCGCGCAGCGCAGCTTCGCCGCAGCTCAGGTAGTAATGAACGAGGTCCAGTTTCGTGTGGCCGGTGCGCGGGAAGAAGACCTTGCCGGGGTTTGTGATGGTAACCTCGCGCTCGCCGATCTCCAGCACTTCATTGCGGGCTGCCATGTCTTGCACCCTAATCCAGCGGAACCCGGCGACCGCACGGTACGTCTCATCGGTGCACCCGACCGCGATGGAGCCCCGATGACCCGACCTCGAACCAGCCTGACGCTCCTTGTCGCTGTGCTCGGTCTCGTCGGAGCATGTGCGCGGACCGGAGGCACCAATGCGGTCGGCGACTCGGCGCTCGGCGCAGGCGTCGCTGTCGCAGTCGGCCAGGACTGTGACTCGGCGGGCACGCCACGTGCAACCGCACCGGCGCTCCAGCCGCTGCCCGCCGACTCCGTAATCGTCTCGGCGACACGCTGCGTCTTCGAGCCTCGAGCGGTCCCCGGCAACGGCGAGTGGATGTTCCGGCTGGAGCAGCGGGCCTCGGGCGACTTCACCCGGTTGGCCGCCGCGCTCCGCCAGCGTTCGGAGGAGCGCACGGATGCCCTGTGTGACCTCATCGGGTACAGCCCGATCATCATCACTGTGACCGATCGGAAGGGTCGCCAGATCAACCCGGAACTGCCGCACACCGCTTGCGGCGCGCCACAGAATGCGGTCGTCGACGCCATCAACGCGCTGACATGGACCACGTTCGCCACGACCAAGGTCCACCAGACCCGCTCCCAACTCGAGGTTGATTCCAACTGCGCTGGCCGGTGGAAGCCGGTAATCGCGCTCGAAGCTGCCGACGCCGTTCCGGGAAGCACGCGTCGCTTGGTGCAGCTCCACATGGATTACGCGCCACTGCGGGTGTGCCGGTACGCCCTTGATACAGACCCGTCGTATGTCCTCAGCGTGCCCGGATCGGGCTCGCTATACGGGGGCCGGCTGAATGGAGCGTCGACATTGGATGGCGTGAAGGCGCGGGCATTCCTGACCGCCGTGGCGGCCGCGCCACCGGTCGAGGGAGCCTGCACCAGGGCCCAGGCACCGTTCGCCGATGCCTGGCCCATCGCCAAGGGCGGACCCCACATCACGATCGAGCTGGGCGGCTGCTTCCGCGCTCTGATCGACGGTGAGAACTACCTCAGCCAGCTCGACGCGGCCACCGTGGCGCGGGTCTTGGGCTGACCCTTACTACCCGGGCGTGCGGCACAGACACCGCGCTCCCGGCGCGCCTACGGTCGACGTTCGGCCTGGCGCTTCAAGGCGGCCAACCGCTCGTCCCAGGTTTCGGCGAGGCTGGTCATCCACGAGGCCGCCGCAAACAACGGTTCCGGGCGGACGTGGAACCGCACCTCGCGCCCCGACCGCTCGCCGGAAACCAGGCCGGAGTCCCTGAGCACGCCGAGGTGCTTGAGGATTCCCTGCCTGGTCACCGGCAGTTCGCGGGCCAGCGCGCTCGCGGTCGCGGGAGCTCGACCCAGCACCTCCAGGACCTGGCGCCGGGTCGGGTCGGCCAGAGCCACGAACACCTGGTCCACGCTCACGCCGACTGCGCCTCGCCCATCGCCCGTTGGCGCAGGCTCTCCAGCTCCTCCGCCCATCCGCTGGCATTGCGTCGCGGCTGCGTTCGCTGAATCGGTTCGAGTGATCTTGGGTCGTCGAGAGTAGGCTTACTCAAATATTTGGTGAGCTACCTTCCACGGCTCGGGCCACTCGGCCCCGTAGGAAAGGAGCAGGCATGAGCACCGCATGAGCGCGCCACGCGAGAGAGAGGCTCAGCCGGGCCGGGACGAACGTCGGCATCAGCCGGGAGAGCATCCGCAAGGCCAACGTGATCCGGATGCTCGCCGACCAGACCGAGGTCGAATGGCTCGGCTCAGCGCTACCAGGACGAGATGCGGGCCGGCACGTGCAGCATCGACAAGGCGTACCGGGCGCTGACCGACAACGGCGAGCGGATGCCGAGGTACGTGCACCTCCCGCTCTGGACCGACGACGAGCTGCCCGATCGGGCCGACGAGGCCGGGACATCCCGGCGAGCGGTCCTGGTGCAGCTACTTACCCAACTATTTGGGGCGGACTGGGCACCCCGATCGGCCGCGTAACCAGCTGAAACAGCCCACGAAGGCCCGCACCGCCCGCGAGGGTCGGTGCGGGCCTTGCTGCGTTTACGGCCTGATCATGGCTGTCCGGCCGCCCACGGGTTGCGCGCGGGACCGGTCTACCGACGCCACCGCGACGGCCAACTCGGGGCCGGGCGGCGTCGTCTCCAACCCCGCCGGCAACTCATCGACCATGGTCACTCTAGCACAGCCGTACGAAGATCGCGGCATCAACCGGCGAGAATTCCCCGTTGTGTCGGCGATCGCAAACACACGTCCTGCGGCAACCACACGATTGAAACAGTAGACGAACCTAGCCGTTGACAATGAGGGCAAGTCCGCCGATCAGGCTGATCGCGGCCGCCGCGAAGCCCAGAATCATCAATCCCAGGGCCCGGCGAATGAGCTTTCGAGCGTCGCGGGTGGAGATGATGTGCAAGCCGTTCGCCGGTCGTCGTACGGCGACACCCGCACCCGAGCCGGTCACCTCTCCGAGAATGTACAGTGGCGTGCCCGCACGGATGATCCACTCGCGGTGATGGTACGAGTTGCGGACCGTCCCGCCACTGAAGAGGTCGGCGGCGTCGGGGATCGGTTGCGAGGCAATGCCCGGAAGAATGCGGGACCCGCGCCGCTCGGGTGCCGTGACTCGCATGTTGGCCGGCAGGACGACGACCTGCTTGTTCACTCCGGTCAGAGCGAACATCTCCGCACTGCTCACATCCGCGACCTGCCGGTTGCTGGCCGACCGACGCGATCGACCGTTGCGCCCGGTCGAGTAGCGGACCTGTCGGTGCCGTACGGTGTGCCGGTGCCAGACGCAGGCCTCACCGTTCACTGTGGACGACAGTTTGGCCGGCCCGGCGACGCCTATCACGGCCCGAACGCGGCGACGAAGGCGGCCGGCTTCCGCCGCCTCGACCAACTCATCGGGAGTCCTGACCTCGGTCCGGCGAAGGACTCGCCACCAGAGCCGGTGGCGCAACCCGAGTACGCCTGCGGCCCCGGCGAGCACGAGGAGCATCAGACTCAGATAAATCCGCACGCTCGACCTCTCGATCCGCGTGACAGCGTATGGACAAACGTTAGCGAGCAGACCCGGCGGTCAGTGTGATCCTTTCGGCGTGTCCCTTCTCCGCCACGTCACCACGCGTGCGCGTTCGACGGGCCGACTCTCGAGTCCTGAACTACGCAGAACAGCAACCCGGCCGGGTCACGCATGACCGTCCATTCCGCGGTGTCGTCGAGAATGCCGGCGCCCAGTGCGGTCAGCCGCACCACCTCGGCTCGGCGGTCGGACGTATGGATGTCAAGGTGAATGCGTGCGGGTCCGTCGCCGAGTTGCTGGACCAGCAGGCCCATCCCATCGCCGGGCAGGTCTGCACCGTGGTACTCGGGGTAACGCTCGTACCGCGTCAGGTCAATGTCGAGTGCACCGCGCCAGAAAGCCACCTCGGCGGGATGAGTCTCGGCCGGGGTGTCCAAAACGATCCGTACGAGTCTGCTGTAGTGCGTCATGTGCACAGGATCCGTCGCCAACACCGGGGCGAGCAACATCCACTGTGGACACTCAGCCGTATGTGGGACCGGGCCGCACGCTACCCGCCGGGCGCGGGGCCGTGCTTGCTGCGCGCTACCGTCGAGATGACAATCCTGTCATGTTCGTCGGTCAATCTGTCTGAATGGCGCAGAATCGAGGCATGAGACAGCGCACGGTGGGTCGCGCGCTCGTCGTCGTCGGACTAACGCCGGTGCTTCTGATCATGACGATCACGCCAGCCGCGGCCCACAGCGGTGGCTCAGACGCTCCCTACTACCGGACGCAGATCGCCGAAGTGACGCCGCAGCCCACCGGCGTGACCGCGCGGGTCGACCCGGCCGGTGAGTGGATTGAGGTTACGTACGCCGGCACCGGGAACGTTGTCATCCTGGGCTATCTGCGTGAGCCCTACCTTCGCGTCACCGCCACGAGCGTCGAGGAGAACACACTCTCCCAATCGACGTACCTCAATCAAGCGATGTTCGCCGACATGTCTACCGCATCGCCGCAGCCCATGGTGGCGCCGACATGGCGCCAGGTGGCGGCGAGCGGGACCGCGCGCTGGCATGACCACAGGATCCATTGGATGGGCCAGAATCGACCCCCAGTGGTCGCCGCCGACCCTACGCATCCCCATCCGGTTGGGAGCTGGACGGTTCACGCGCTGGTCGGCTCTTCGCCCTTCGAAATCCGCGGAACAATCGAGTGGCTTGGCCGGCCCCAAGGGGTTTCGGCGGTGGTCTGGATTTTCCTTGGCCTGTTCTTTGTTCTTCTGCTGATCCTCACCGGACTCAGCAACAATGCATTCCGCCGCTCCGCGTACCGCGCACCGCCGAATCCTTCGAGCCTGGTCGACGCGCCTCGACCTCGCGAACGCGTAGCCAGGTGACCGGCTTTCGCGCCGCAGCTAGGCGCTCGTTGGTACCACGCCGGCGGGCTGAGCTCATCGGTACCCGATGAGTTCCTCTCGCCGCGGGACCGCAACAGCCACGGCTCGCACACCGCGAGCACTGCAGCCGGCGATCACGGCGCGGACGCGGTCGTCAACGGCGTGAGCGTCGGATCGGCGTCCGGCATGGCTTCCGCTGCCCGACTCGCGATCTACAAGATCGGCTGGCATCAGCCGGATGGCACGGCGAGCGGGGTCCATGCAGGACATCGCCGCCGCCATTGACGACGCTACGGCGGACGGCGTCGACGTAATCAACCTGTCGTTCTCGGGCTCTCGGTCGTTCATCGTCGACCCGGTAGAGCTGGCTTTCATGTTCTCGGCTGACGCCGGCGTATTCGTGGCCACGTCGGCCGGCAACAGCGGGCCGACCGCCAGCACCGTCGCGCACAACTCGCCGTGGGACACCACCGTGGCGGCGAGCACGAACGACCGCTCCTTCACGAAGTCGATGACGCTCGGCAACGGGACCACGTTCACCGGTCCAGCGGTGGGCCCGGCCGTTCCGCCATCGCCGCTGGTCTATTCCGCCAACGTCGGACTGCCCGGTGTCGACGCCACCGCGGTCCGGCTGTGCTTCAGCGATGCCGATTCGACGACGCCTGGCATTCAGCCGGCGCTCGACCCGGCCAAGGTTGCGGGCAAGATCGTTGCGTGCGACCGGGGTACCAACGCTCGCGTCGACAAGAGTCTCGCGGTACGCGCCGGTGGTGGAGACCTGCTCAAGCCGGATATCACCGCTCCTGGCGTCGATGTCATCGAAGCGGTCTCCCCACCGGGCGACAACGGCAACGGCTACGACGCGTTCTCCGGTACGTCGATGTCAAGTCCACACATCGCCGGCATCGCCGCCCTGCTCATCGGCAAGCACCCCGGCTGGTCGCCGATGGCGGTCAAGTCGGCGCTGATGATGACGGCCAGCCAGACCGACAACGCGGGCAACCCGATCCTCGGCCCGGATGGCGCGTCCAACGCCACCCCCTGAACTTCGGGGTCCGGCCACGTCACGCCGGCGCCGGCATTCGACCCCGGTCTGGTCTATGACTCGGGCCTGACTGACTGGGTACGGTACGGCTGCGGCATCGGACAGTTCCAGTTTGGTGTTCGTCCCGGCCGTCTGCCAGTCGTTCGGCTCGATCGACCCCAGCAACCTGAACTACCCGACACTCGCGGTCGGGGACCCGGCGCCACCCCGCCTGCTGGCCCGGTCACGACCCCTTCGGAATCGGCGGAGCCGCCCACCACGAGATCGGAGCCGCCGGTGACCAGGTCACCGTTCGACCGTGAGCCCACCCCTTCGCAGAAGCCGATGAGTGACGTAACCATCGTCGGAGTTGTCGAGGCGGGCGTTGAGCACGTATGCCTCATGCTTCGAACCGCCGACGAGCTGTACCAATTGGTGAGCACCGCCGATCCGTTAATCAAGCCCGGCGTCCGGTTGCGCGTGAATGGCCGACCGAATCCGAATCTGATCACCACGTGCCAGCAGGGCACGCCGTTCCAGGTCGTCGAGGTTCACCCCGCATAAGGCAAGCCGGCCGGTCGAGACGCCCTCGCCCGTCGCGGTCCAGTATGGGGCTGTTAGTTGGTCCGCTTGTCAATAGCTCCTGAGCTTGACTTACAGGCCACGCTTGGGCCAACTGCTTGTGCGCTACCAGCACGCTGGGCCTAGCGTGCTAGGCTTGCAGTCATGCGGTTCACTGAGGACGCGTTGCGGGCCGTTGTGGCCGATTATGACGACGGCAAGCGCCAGTTGCTCGAGACGCGCGACGGACGGCTTCGCGCGTTCCACGCGAACGGGTGGCGCCCGGTCGATCTGCAGCGAGTCACCGGCTACAGTCGCGAAACCATCCGCCACGCCCTCCATCCCGAGATACGTCAAGCTGCTAACGCCGGCCGGCGCAAGCGGGCTCAGGGCGGCGCGGCCGGACCGCCTACACGCCGGAGCACGTACGGAGATCGGAAGCCGTACGTCGTCACCGACGACCTCGGCGACCTACGCGGGCCCACCGCGGGCACGGTCACTCTGCCACACCACCTCGACTGGTCCGGCCACGCGACCTACGACCTCGACCGACCCGCCCGACTCGCCTCGATGTACAGGGCGGTCCTCAACGAGGCAAGCACAGTAGAGGACCTCCGAAATTGGCTTGACGAGCGAGTCCTGATCGAACTCTGGCCCACTCTCTGGCTGCCGCCACGACTGCGAGAGCTATGGGAGAGCAGATTCCCCGAGCTCGCCGCCCGCCGTCCGGTTGCTTAACCATGGACGCGTTCCACGAGAGGCTCGCACGGATCGGGCTCGCCGCTGCCGAGCGGTACGGGTTCGCACTCGCGGGCGGGTATGCCGTACAAGCTGCCGGCCTGCTCGTGCGGCCCAGTGAGGACATCGACCTGTTCACGGCATGGGAAATGCGCGCCGAGTTCGCCTCCGCGGTCACCGCCATCATCAACGCGTACGTCCTTGACGGACTCAGCGTCGAGACGGAGCGCCAGCACGACGCGTTCGTCCGCCTGAGTGTGTCCAACGGCGAGCGAACCTCGAAGGTAGAACTCGCCGTCGACTCGCGCGCCAACGAGCCGATCTCCATGACGATCGGTCCGGTCCTTCACCCCGACGATGCCGTCACCAACAAAATGACCGCCCTGAACGCGCGGGCATTCGCCCGGGACTTCATAGACGTCGACGCGGCCATCCAATCCGGTCGGTACGACCGAGAGACGCTGCTGCGCCTCGCAGAACGCGCCGACATCGGCTTCGATCGGCGCGTGTTCGCCGAAGCGATTGGTCAGGTCCAGAACCTGGATCCAGACGACTTCGCCGGGTACGGCATCGATGGGCGAACCCTCGACGACCTGCGCAACCGGTTCGCAGCCTGGCGACAGGACCTGCTCGGCAATACGTAGATCTGCGGGCAGCGACGGTCAGCGATCCGCCCACCTGGCCCGATAGACCGTGGTCTCACCGGTGCTGACCGCCGGTCCCCGGTGGTACCACCATCAGGACCCGTGCGGCATGCGCGGCCGCCCGTTCATTCACCCGGCCGTAGCTGGAGCGCCGTGCTGATGGTCGAGACGGAACCAAGGCGCGCTACCTCGCAAGGCGCGCCTCGCCACAGACCCAGTCGCTACCGTCCCGGTGAATCGCGCAATCCCAACCCAGCCGACGCATGCGGAGTTCCAGCTGCTCCGGATCGACAAAGTTCTTGATCACGCGGAACGTGCTGCCGTCACGCAGCCGCCGCTCGACGATCTCCTCCCGACCTTCGACATAGGCCTCTTTCTCGCGTTCGTCGATGTGCTCGTCGATGAACAACACTCGGCCATTCTCGGCCAGCAGACGCCGCAGCGACTGCCAGAACTGTTCGAACCGACTCATCGGCACGTGCGAGAGCCACGCCGAGAAGAAGATCACGTCGAACCGAGCGCCCGGGTCCCACGAGAACACGTCGGCAACCTCGAAACCGACATTCCCCGACCGCACCCGATCACGAGCGATCTCCACTGCCTCGGGCGCCGCATCGATGGCAGTCACCGTGTTAGCCGCCCCCGCCAGCGCCTCCGTCCACAAGCCAGTCCCGCACGCGATCTCCAACACGCTTCCGGTCGGCCGCATCTCTGCGACCAGTCGCGCAATGCGCGCACGAGCCGCCGCAACATCGCCATACGCCGTCACGTCGTACTCACCCGCCCGGCGACGGTAGTAATCAACCTGATCAGCCAGAACCTCGTCGGTCACCTGGACATCATCACGCAGCGACGCGACCGCTCGCGCGTTGCCGAAACCCACGCGCTAGAACCGGGGCCAGTTCAAGACGGGCGGATTCCAGTGATCGTCGCAACACTCGAGGGTTCGAGGAGTTGCGATGGCAGGCAGAGGTCGGCCGGGACCGGCGCCGCAGACCGCCAAGCGCGAGCAGTATGCCGCGCTAATCGCGCGAGGAGTTAGTTTCTCGGAGGCGTGCCGGATCGTCGGGATCAACCGCCGCACGGGCAAACGTTGGCGACACGGCCGAACAATCACCAGCAGCAGCGGTCGGCGGTTGCACTATGCGCCCGTGGTCGGTGGTGCGCGGAAACAGGAGATCTCGGCGCGGTTCGTGTCGGAGGACGAGCGGGTGCGGATCGCGGACCTGCGCCGCGCCGGTGAAGGCGTTCGGGCGATCGCCCGCGAGCTGGGCCGCGATCCCGCGACGGTGAGCCGGGAACTGCGCCGCAACGTCGATCCGAAGAGCAGCGCGTACCGGCCGCACACGGCGCAGCGGCTGGCCGAGCAACGGCGGGCACGGCCGAGGACAGGCAAGCTCGTTGCCGACGTCGAGTTGCGCAGATTCGTGCAGGACAAGCTCAAGCGACGGTGGAGTCCGGAGCAGATCGCACGCGCGCTTCGATCCGAGTTCCCCGACCAGCCGCAGCGTCACCTCGTGCCGGAGACCATCTACCAGGCGGTGTACCGCCCGGACCTCGGTGGCCTGTGCCGGGAACTGCCGAAGGCGCTGCGCACCGGTCGGCTACGCCGCAAGCCGCATCGCCGGACCGACGAACGCCGCGGCCGCCTGGTCAACATGACGATGATCGATCAGCGGCCGGCGGAGGCAGCCGGCCGCGAGGTGGCCGGACATTGGGAGGGTGACCTGATCACCGGGGAGTCCAACCGCTCGGCGATCGGCACTCTGGTGGAGCGAGCCAGCCGGTACACGATCCTGCTGTACCTGCCCGGGCGGCACACCGCCGAGGCGGTCCGCGACGCCGTCATCGACGCGATGAAGGACCTACCGGCACATCTGCGTCGGTCGCTTACCTGGGATCAGGGCAGCGAGATGGCGTTGCACGCCGAGATCGCTCAGGCGCTGGGGATGCCGGTCTACTTCTGCGAGAAGGCCAGCCCGTGGCAGCGGCCCAGCAACGAGAACACCAACGGCCTGCTGCGCCAATACTTCCCGAAAGGAACCGACCTGCGCCGCCACGACGCCGAGCAACTCGCCGCCGTCGCCGACGAGCTCAACACCCGGCCACGCAAGACGCTGTGCTGGCAGACACCGGCCGAACTGTTGGCCGACGTCACCGTTAGCACCCGGGCAGCGGCGGCCAGGGTCTCCGGCCGCCGGAGTACCCGCGCGGGCCGCGTGCCTGGGTCGGCCGACGCCGGCCATGCCT